>NZ_JBEAJW010000039.1:0-279863 GCF_040064295.1 Klebsiella sp. JB_Kp031 | reverse complement strand
CGTAAGGACACTAACACCTGAAGCTAGCGCGTCTACCAATTCCGCCACCTTCGCATACCATCGACACTATGAAAGTATCGTTACCACGGAGGCGCATTCTAGTGGTTTTCGGCGACACGTCAATAGTTAATTATGCAGGTTGTATCGATTGCTGCAAAAATGGGCGGATTTGCCCGCGGGAAGCGCCAGCGGCACCAGGAGCGGGCCGCCGGCGTGAAAAGACGATTATTTTTTCGCCTGACGGGTCATGATGGTGCGATAGACCTTAAAACGTCCGGTCTGGGCGATCACCTCATGGAAGCCGAACGTCTCATCCAGCACCTGCGGATACGGCAGGAAGGCGTTGGCGACAATGCGCAGCTCGCCGCCGCTGTTGAGATGGCGAACCGCGCCGCGGATCAGCGCCTGGGCGGCTTCGAGGCTGGTCTGCAGGCCGTCATGGAATGGCGGGTTGGAGATGATCATGTCGAAGCGACCATTGACCTCGGAGAAGACGTTGCTGGCAAACACATCGCCAGCCAGGCCGTTGGCGGCAAGCGTCGCGCGGCTGGCTTCAACCGCCGGGGCGCTGACGTCGCACAGGGTGAGGCGCACTTTCGGCGAATGGCTGGCCAGCGCGGCGGCCAGCACACCCGCGCCGCAGCCGACGTCCAGCACTTTCCCTTTGGTATGCGGCTCGAGGGTGGAGAGCAGCAGCTGGCTGCCGACGTCCAGACCGTCGCGGCTGAAGACGCCCGGTAGGGTTTTAATCGTCAGATTATCCAGTGTGTATTCGCCCCAGAAAGCTTCGGCGTCGAAGGCGGGCTGCTTTTCCAGACGGCCATGATAGAGGCCACAGCGGCGAGCGCTATCCACTTTGTTTAATGGCGCGTATTCAGCCAGCATCTGCTCCGCGCTGCGGACGCCGCTGCGGTTTTCACCGACGACGAAAATGTCGCTTCCCACCGGCAGCAGAGAGAGCAGGTTCATCAGCTGGAACTGCGCCTCTGGTTTGTTCTTTGGCCAGTAGTAGATCAGGGTGTCGCACTCGGCGACGTCAGCCGCCTCAGCCACTAAGCTAAAACGGACGGTGTCACCCATCTGGCGGCTGAGGACCTGCCAGTGGTGGAACTGCTGGGTGTGGGCGCGGCTGGCCGCGGTATCCAGACGCGCAGGCAGGTCATCCTGCAGGTCACCGGCAAACAGAACGCGGGCGGACTCGAAATCATCACTGTGGCGCAGCAAGACTTCACTTGCCGGGGTAAAAGCGGACATGAAACACTCCTTCATTAAGACTGGCGCCGATTATAGTAGTTTGTTGGCGCAGATACGACGGATTTGCTATATTGCGCGCTTGTTTAACAGGAGTGTTTCGCTATGACATCCCGACGAGACTGGCAACTACAGCAGCTGGGCATTACCCAGTGGTCGCTGCGCCGACCGGGGGCGTTACAGGGCGAAATCGCTATCTCGCTTCCTGAACATATTCGTCTGGTGATGGTGGCGGAAACCCCGCCGTCGCTGACAGAGCCGCTGATTGGCGACGTATTGCGCGCGCTGGCCGTAACGCCAGATCAGGTCCTGCAGCTGACCCCGGAGCGGGTGGCGATGCTGCCGCAGGACAGCCGCTGTAACAGCTGGCGGTTGGGCACAGAGGCGTCGCTGCCGCTGGCGGGCGCCCAGGTGTCCACCCCCGCTTTTGATGAACTCCAGACCAGCGCGCCGGCTCGCAGGGCGCTCTGGCAACAAATCTGCGCACATGAACACGATTTCTACCCTCAGCACGGCTGATTTAACCCGAGCCTGGCAAATCGAAACCCGCGCCCACGCTTTCCCGTGGAGCGAACAGACCCTGGCCAGTAACCAGGGGGAACGCTATCGCAACTATCAGCTGTCGGTGGATGGCGAAATGGCGGCTTTCGCCATTACGCAAGTGGTGCTGGATGAGGCGACGCTGTTCAATATCGCTGTCGATCCCGCTTACCAGCGCCGTGGCCTGGGGCGAGCGCTGCTGGAACATGTCATTGATGAAGTCGAAAAGCTCGGCGTCGTCACGCTATGGCTGGAGGTGCGCGCCTCCAACGTTGCCGCCCTCGCGCTGTATGAAAGCTTAGGCTTCAATGAAGCGACGATTCGCCGCAACTACTACCCGACGGCCGACGGGCGCGAAGACGCCATTGTTATGGCTCTGCCAATCAGTATGTAAGACAAGGTGATACGATGAAATGGGACTGGATTTTCTTTGATGCCGATGAAACGCTGTTTACGTTTGATTCTTTCAGCGGCTTACAGCGGATGTTTCTCGACTACAGCGTGACCTTTACCGCCGAAGATTTTCAGGACTATCAGGCCGTGAATAAGCCGCTATGGGTGGATTACCAAAACGGCGCCATCACCTCGCTGCAGCTGCAGCACCAGCGTTTTGACAACTGGGCGCAACGTTTGAATGTGCCGCCGGGGGAGCTCAACGACGCGTTTATGAATGCGATGGCGGAAATCTGTGCGCCGCTGCCGGGTGCGGTCTCTCTGCTCAACGCGCTGCAGGGCAAGGTCAAAATGGGCATCATCACCAACGGCTTTACCTCGCTGCAGCAGACTCGTCTGGAGCGGACCGGTTTACGCGATCACTTTGATTTGCTAATTATTTCTGAAGAAGTGGGCGTCGCTAAACCGGACGCGCGCATTTTCGATTACGCGCTGGCGAAGGCGGGTAACCCACCGCGCTCGCGGGTGCTGATGGTCGGCGATACCGCCGAGTCGGATATTCGCGGCGGCGTGAACGCCGGACTGGCGACCTGCTGGCTCAATGCGCATCAGCGCGAGCTGCCGGCGGACCTCGAGCCGGACTGGACGGTGACCTCGTTAAGCGAACTGGAGCAGCTCCTGTGTAAACACTGATTGCCTCCCCCCCGTTGATGGGTAAAATAGCCGCAATTTTTCGTATTCCACATGCGTGGCCCATGGCCGCGTTTACTTAGAAGATTAATTATGACGTTGTCTCCTTATCTGCAAGAGGTGGCCAAACGCCGCACTTTTGCCATTATCTCTCACCCGGATGCCGGTAAGACCACCATCACCGAAAAGGTGCTGCTGTTCGGACAGGCGATTCAGACCGCCGGTACCGTAAAAGGCCGTGGCTCCAGCCAGCACGCGAAATCCGACTGGATGGAGATGGAAAAGCAGCGTGGTATCTCGATCACCACCTCGGTAATGCAGTTCCCGTATCATGACTGTCTGGTGAACCTGCTGGATACCCCGGGGCACGAAGACTTCTCCGAAGATACCTACCGTACCCTGACGGCGGTGGACTGCTGCCTGATGGTGATTGACGCGGCAAAAGGCGTCGAAGATCGGACCCGTAAGCTGATGGAAGTCACCCGTCTGCGCGATACGCCGATCCTCACTTTTATGAACAAACTCGACCGTGATATCCGCGATCCGATGGAGCTGCTGGATGAAGTCGAGAACGAGCTGAAAATTGGCTGCGCGCCGATTACCTGGCCTATCGGCTGCGGTAAGTTGTTCAAGGGCGTCTATCATCTCTACAAAGATGAAACCTACCTGTATCAGACCGGTAAAGGCCATACCATCCAGGAAGTGCGCATCGTGAAGGGGCTCAACAACCCGGATCTTGACGCGGCGGTGGGGGAAGATCTCGCGCAGCAGCTGCGTGACGAGCTGGAGCTGGTGCAGGGCGCGTCGAACGAGTTCGATAAAGATCTGTTCCTGGCCGGGGAAATCACCCCAGTGTTCTTCGGGACCGCATTAGGTAACTTCGGCGTTGACCATATGCTGGATGGCCTGGTGGAGTGGGCGCCGGCGCCGATGCCGCGTAACACCGACACCCGTGAAGTCAACGCCACGGAAGAGAAGTTCACTGGCTTCGTGTTTAAAATTCAGGCCAATATGGACCCGAAACACCGCGACCGCGTGGCTTTCATGCGCGTGGTGTCCGGTAAATATGAGAAAGGCATGAAGCTGCGTCAGGTGCGCATCGGTAAAGACGTGGTGATCTCCGACGCGCTGACCTTTATGGCCGGCGACCGTTCACACGTCGAGGAAGCCTATCCTGGGGATATTATCGGCCTGCATAACCACGGCACCATTCAGATTGGCGATACCTTCACCCAGGGCGAGATGATGAAGTTCACCGGTATTCCGAACTTCGCACCGGAACTGTTCCGTCGTATTCGCCTGAAGGATCCGCTGAAGCAGAAACAGCTGCTGAAAGGGCTGGTTCAGCTCTCTGAAGAGGGCGCGGTGCAGGTCTTCCGTCCGATCGCCAATAACGATCTGATCGTCGGCGCCGTGGGGGTGCTGCAGTTTGACGTCGTCGTGGCGCGCCTGAAAAGCGAATACAACGTGGAAGCGATTTACGAATCGGTCAACGTGGCCACCGCGCGCTGGGTTGAATCCACTGACGTGAAGAAATTCGAAGAGTTCAAGCGCAAAAACGAAGTTCAGCTGGCACTGGATGGCGGCGATAACCTGACCTACATCGCTCCGACGATGGTCAACCTGAACCTGACGCAGGAGCGTTATCCTGACGTGGTGTTCCGCAAAACGCGCGAGCACTAATCCCTGACGAAGCGCGGCGCAGGCCGCGCTTTTTTCTTCTTCTGCCCGCGCTTCCTTCCTTCTGGAAAGTTCTTAAAACGCCGCTAATTCGTCTGTTTTTTATCCATATCCTCCGCAACCCCTTCGCCTGTCTACTATATTTAATTCGTGTTTTTAAAAATGCTGGCGTAATTCACTGCGATAAGACGCCAGCGCTGGTGAAAAAACGAGGACATCACGATGACCAGACTAAAGAATGCCAATATGTTGCTGGCGCTCTTCTTAGGCTTAGCCGCGTTGAACGCCTCGGCAGAGACGGAAAAAACAACGGTAGACAGTGCGAAGTCAGCTGCCAGCAATGCGGGAGAGGCGGTAGACAATTCGATTAATAAAGTCGGCGATTTTATGGACGACAGCACCATTACCGCGCGGGTAAAGGCGGCGCTGATCGACCATAAGGATATTAACTCCGGCGATATTTCGGTGAAAACGGAAAACAAAGTGGTCACCCTCAGCGGCGACGTCACCAGTGCTGAACAGAAAAGTCAGGCGCTGAGCGTGGCAAAAGCGGTCGAAGGCGTCTCTCAGGTTAACGACAAACTGACGGTGCAGCACAAATCGTCGAGCGAGACGGCGACGCTGAAAGGCTATGCCGGGGATACCGCTATTACCAGCGAAGTGAAAGCCAAGCTGCTGGCGGATGACATTGTCCCTTCGCGCAATGTGAAAGTAGAAACTAACGCCGGCGCCGTGCATCTGACCGGTACGGTGGCTTCCGCTGCGCAGGCTGAGCGCGCCGCAGAGATTGCGAAAGCGGTCTCCGGTGTGAAAAGCGTCCGCAACGATCTTAGCGTGAAGTAAATCGAGTTATTAACAAAAGTGTTGTCTGGCCAAGGTTGCCGAACGAATAGCAGCATCCACTGAGCGATGAGCTAGACAGAAAGGGTGCGCAAACCGCTGTTCACCGTCCATTATGGTAAGGAGAAAAGTATGTTTCGATGGGGAATTATTTTTCTGGTCATTGCATTAATTGCTGCGGCCCTGGGCTTCGGTGGTCTGGCGGGTACTGCCGCTGGCGCCGCGAAAATCGTCTTTGTCGTCGGGATTATCCTGTTCCTGGTGAGCCTGTTTACTGGACGCAGACGTCCTTAGGTGGCCCGCGATGCGGGCGATGCTGAAGCCTGAGCATTTTTACTGACACGTCGTCTTACACAAAGCCAGTCCTGCGGACTGGCTTTCGCGGTTTAAGCGGCGGGCAAATTGCGTTACCTTGTCAGGAGAAGACCAATCGAACAGGAAAGCAGGGTGGGGCAACGCATTCCCGTCACGCTGGGCAATATCGCCCCGCTGGCGGTTAAACCCTTCCGACCAGGCAAGCTGGCGCTGGTGTGTGAAGGCGGGGGACAGCGAGGGATTTTCACCGCCGGGGTTCTGGACGAATTCATGCGCGCCGGATTTAACCCCTTTGACCTGATGCTGGGGACTTCCGCGGGGGCGCAAAACCTCTCCGCCTACATGTGTAATCAGCAAGGCTATGCCCGCAAAGTCATCACCCGCTACACCACCTCACGCCAGTTTTTCGATCCGATGCGCTTTGTGCGCGGCGGCAACCTTATCGATCTCGACTGGCTGGTCGAGGCCACCTCGCAGCAGATGCCGCTGGCCATGAACTATGCTGAAACGCAGTTCGCGCAGGGAAAAGAGCTGTGGATGTGCGCCTGTCGCGGCGACGATTACTCCGCCAGCTATTTTTCACCAACGCCGCAAACCTGGCTGGATCTGATCCGCGCCTCCAGCGCCATCCCTGGATTTTATCGCAGCGGCGTATTGCTTGACGGCGTCAGCTACCTTGACGGCGGCGTCAGCGATGCGATCCCGGTTCAGGAGGCGGCCCGCCGCGGCGCTCAGACCATCGTGGTGATCCGCACCGTCCCCTCGCAGATGTTTTATACCCCGGAGTGGTTTAAGCGGATGGAGCGCTGGCTGGGGGAGAGCAGCCTGCAGCCGCTGGTCAATCTGGTGCATCATCACGAAACCACCTATCGCGCCATCCAGCAGTTCATCGAGAAACCGCCCGGTAAGCTGCGGATCTTCGAAATCTATCCCCAGCGGCCGCTGCGCAGCATGGCGCTTGGCAGCCGACTGCCGGCGCTGCTGGAGGACTACAAAACCGGACGCCAGTGCGGCCGTTATTTCCTGGCCACCGTGGGTAAACTGCTGGCCGACCGGCCGCCGCTGTTGCGCCACGCGCCGCGTGTTGCCCGGCCCTCGCCGGTGGTGGTGCCGCCGGTGCCGGTGGCCAATGAAGCGCCGCAGGCGACCATCATCGCTGCGCCGCAGGCCAATGACGCAAGCTTTAATCATGAGGATCTGGCGTGACGCACCGTTTTATCGATACCCACTGCCACTTCGATTTTCCCCCCTTCGCGGAAGATGAGGTCGCCAGCCTGGCGCGTGCGGCGCAGGCCGGCGTCGGGCGAATTATCGTTCCGGCCATCTCCGCTGAGCGTTTTAGCCGCGTGCTGGCGCTGGCGGCGCAGCACGAGGCGCTGTATGCCGCGCTGGGCCTGCATCCGATTGTCATTGAGCAGCATACCGATGAGGGGCTGGCGCAACTGGAGGCGTCGCTGGCGCAGCGCCCGCCAAAACTGGTGGCGGTGGGGGAGATTGGTCTCGATCTCTATCGCGACGAGCCGCAGTTCGATCGTCAGCAGGCGCTGCTGGAAGCGCAGCTGCGTCTGGCGAAGCGTTACGATCTGCCGGTGATTCTCCACTCCCGACGCACCCACGATAAGCTGGCGATGCTGCTGAAAAAACATGCCCTGCCGCGTACCGGGGTGGTACATGGCTTCGCCGGCAGTCTGCAGCAGGCCGAGCGCTTTGTGCAGCTTGGCTATAAGATCGGCGTTGGCGGCACCATTACCTATCCCCGCGCCAGCAAAACCCGCGAGGTGATGGCGCGTCTGCCGCTTTCAGCCCTGCTGCTGGAGACCGATGCCCCGGATATGCCGCTCAATGGCTTTCAGGGACTGCCCAATCGCCCGGAGCAAGCTGCGCGGGTATTTGAGGCCCTGTGCGAACTGCGCCCTGAGCCTCCGGCAGCCATAGCCGAAGGGATAATGCGCAACACACTCGCCTTGTTTTCCTTACCCTCAGCCACTGTATGGTGATCGAATTCTCATAATTGTCCATCCATATCATTGATTTGCTTAAAATGTGTGAAGCCAGGCGGGCAGGATAGTTTCGGGCCGATATAATCACGCCGTTAGTGCTGGACTATCAAAACACAGGGAATCTGTATGCAAATCCTCATGGGACTTATCGGCATGGTGGCGCTGTTGGCCATTGCTGTGCTGCTCTCCAATAATCGAAAAGCCATTAACCTGCGTACCGTGCTCGGCGCCTGGATAATCCAGGTGGGTATCGGCGCGTTAATATTGTATGTACCGGCCGGGCGCTCGGCGCTGTTAGCGATGTCGAACGGCGTCGCCAGCGTTATTGCCTACGGCAATGAAGGGATTAGTTTCATCTTCGGCGGGCTGGTTTCCGATAAAATGTTCGAGGTATTTGGCGGCGGCGGCTTCGTCTTTGCCCTGCGCGTGCTGCCGGTGATCGTTTTCTTCTCGTCGCTGATTGCCGTGCTTTACTACCTTGGCATTATGCAGCTGGTCATTCGCATTCTCGGCGGCGCGCTGCGGGCGGTTCTGAAGACCTCGCGTACCGAGTCGCTGTCGGCCACGGCGAACATCTTCGTTGGTCAGACCGAAGCGCCGCTGGTGGTGCGTCCTTATATCGCCACCATGACCCGCTCGGAGCTGTTTGCGGTCATGTGCGGCGGCCTGGCCTCGGTGGCGGGTTCCGTGCTGGCGGGCTATGCGCAGATGGGCGTTCCGCTGGAGTACCTGATTGCCGCGTCGTTTATGGCGGCGCCGGGTGGACTGCTGTTTGCCAAAATTATCGTACCGGAAACGGAGAAACCGGACGATAACCCAGCTCATGACCGCCAGAGCGCGGATGCGGATAAACCGGCCAACGTGCTGGACGCCGCCGCCTCCGGCGCCGCGTCTGGTATGCAGCTGGCGCTCAACGTCGGCGCGATGCTGCTGGCGTTTATTGCGCTGATCGCTCTGCTGAACGGCATTCTGTCCGGCCTCGGCGGCTGGTTTAACCATCCGGAGCTGTCGCTGCAGATGATCCTCGGCTGGGTCTTCTCACCGCTGGCGTGGGTGATCGGCGTGCCGTGGCACGAAGCGACGGTAGCGGGGTCGTTTATCGGCCAGAAGCTGATCATTAACGAGTTCGTGGCCTATATGAACTTTGGCGAGTATCTGAAGGCGGACGCTGAGGTGGCGGCGGCCGGGCTGCAGGTCATTTCAGATCACACCAAAGCCATTATCTCTTTCGCGCTATGCGGATTCGCCAATCTGTCATCGATCGCCATCCTGATTGGCGGCCTCGGGGGGATGGCACCCAACCGGCGTCAGGATATCGCCCAGCTTGGGCTGCGTGCGGTGGCGGCGGGGACGCTGTCTAACCTGATGAGCGCCACCATCGCCGGGGTTTTCCTCGCCCTCTAAACCTGTTACCTGAACCAGCGGCCGTCGCGTCGCTGGTTTTATTGAGTTTGTGAAAATTCCATCATTTCTGGTTTTCAGAAAAACCATTTACATTTCAAATGATAATCATTTTATCACCGGCAGTACGGACAAAATGTGCGCCACGTTGTCGAGTGGCGCTGTTATTATGTGTTAGAATTGTCACATCCCCATTGGTTGCAGAGTTTTGATTATGCTTAAGAGGGGCGTGATGATAATTGTCGCGGTATGCACCGATGTTTCGTGATTAAAATCACATTACAGTAATGCAAATTAGTAAGTAGTTTTCATTAACTGTGATGAATGTCGAAGTGTAACAGCGAGTGAATGTTACAATAGTAACAGACTCGCAAGGTGAACAAACTATTGAACCGGCACTGCGCCGGCGGAGTATGAAATGACTGATTTAAAAGCAAGCAGCCTGCGCGCGTTAAAACTGATGGACCTGACCACCCTGAACGACGACGACACCAATGAGAAGGTGATTGCCCTGTGTCATCAGGCGAAAACCCCGGTGGGTAACACCGCGGCGGTCTGTATCTATCCGCGCTTCATCCCGATTGCCCGTAAGACGCTGAACGAGCAGGGAACGCCGGATATCCGCATCGCCACGGTCACCAACTTCCCGCACGGTAATGACGATATCGACATTGCTCTGGCGGAAACCCGCGCGGCGATCGCTTACGGTGCTGATGAAGTGGACGTGGTTTTCCCGTACCGCGCGCTGATTGCCGGTAACGAACAGGTCGGCTTCGAGCTGGTGAAAGCCTGTAAAGAGGCCTGCGCGGCGGCCAACGTGCTGCTGAAAGTGATCATCGAAACCGGTGAGCTGAAAGAAGAAGCGCTGATCCGTAAAGCGTCTGAAATCTCTATCAAAGCCGGGGCCGATTTCATCAAAACCTCGACCGGTAAAGTGCCGGTGAATGCCACGCCAGAAAGCGCGCGCATCATGATGGAAGTCATTCGTGATATGGGCGTTGAGAAAACCGTTGGCTTCAAACCGGCGGGCGGCGTGCGCAGCGCGGAAGATGCGCAGCAGTTCCTGGCGATCGCCGATGAGCTGTTTGGCGCCGACTGGGCCGATGCTCGTCACTACCGCTTTGGCGCCTCCAGCCTGCTGGCCAGCCTGTTGAAAGCCTTGGGTCACGGCGACGGCAAGAGCACCAGCAGCTACTGATTGTCAGACATTGCCGGATGAGGCTTCACTTATCCGGCCTACAGGATCGTAGGGCGGGTAAGCGTAGCGCCACCCGCCACCATTCACCCGATTCCTCATGGGGGTTACCGTGTTTCTCGCACAAGAAATTATTCGTAAAAAACGTGATGGTCAGGCATTAAGCGATGAAGAGATCCGCTTTTTCATCAACGGCATCCGCGACAATACTATCTCAGAAGGGCAGATCGCCGCGCTGGCGATGACCATCTTCTTCCATGATATGTCTATGCCGGAGCGCGTTTCGCTGACCATGGCGATGCGGGATTCCGGTACCGTTCTGGACTGGAAAAGCCTCAACCTTAACGGCCCCATCGTCGATAAACACTCCACCGGCGGCGTCGGGGATGTCACTTCGCTGATGCTGGGGCCGATGGTGGCCGCCTGCGGCGGCTATGTGCCGATGATTTCCGGCCGCGGCCTCGGCCATACCGGCGGTACCCTGGATAAACTGGAAGCCATCCCGGGCTTCGATATCTTCCCGGACGACAACCGCTTCCGCGAGATTATTAAAGATGTCGGCGTGGCGATTATCGGGCAGACCAGCTCCCTCGCTCCGGCGGACAAACGTTTCTATGCCACCCGCGATATTACCGCGACGGTGGACTCCATCCCGCTGATCACCGCCTCGATCCTTGCCAAAAAGCTGGCGGAAGGGCTGGATGCGCTGGTGATGGACGTTAAAGTCGGCAGCGGCGCGTTTATGCCGACTTATGAGCTTTCCGCCGCGCTGGCGGAAGCGATCGTCGGGGTCGCCAACGGCGCCGGCGTGCGCACCACCGCGCTGCTGACCGATATGAACCAGGTGCTGGCCTCCAGCGCCGGGAACGCCGTTGAAGTTCGCGAAGCGGTTCAGTTCCTGACCGGCGAATACCGCAACCCACGCCTGTTCGACGTGACGATGGCGCTGTGTGTGGAGATGCTGATTTCCGGCAAGCTGGCGGCGGACGATACCGATGCGCGCGCGAAGCTGCAGGCGGTGCTGGATAACGGTAAAGCAGCGGAAGTCTTTGGTCGCATGGTCGCGGCGCAGAAAGGACCGAGCGACTTTGTCGAGAATTATGATCATTATCTGCCGACGGCGATGCTGAGCAAAGCAGTCTATGCTGATACCGAAGGTTTTATCAGCGCGATGGACACTCGCGCGCTGGGCATGGCAGTGGTTTCTATGGGCGGCGGCCGCCGTCAGGCATCAGACACCATTGACTATAGCGTTGGCTTTACCGAGATGGCGCGTCTGGGTGACCGCGTGGACGGACAGCGTCCGCTGGCGATGATCCATGCCAAAGACGAGAACAGCTGGCAGGAGGCCGCGAAAGCGGTCAAAGCGGCCATTAAACTGGACGATAAAGCTCCGGAAATTACACCGACAGTCTATCGCCGTATCACTGAATAGCGATATACTGATCTGATCGCTTTTTTGCAGCGCAAGATGTATGGAGAACAAGATGAAACGTGCATTTATCATGGTGCTGGACTCCTTTGGGATTGGCGCAACGGAAGACGCAGACCGCTTTGGCGACGTCGGCGCCGATACGCTGGGCCACATTGCGGAAGCCTGCGCCAAAGGCGAAGCTGACCACGGCCGCAAAGGCCCGCTGAATTTACCGAACCTGACCCGTCTGGGGCTGGTGAAAGCGCATGAAGGCTCCACCGGTAAAATTGCCGCCGGAATGGATGGCAATGCCGAAGTGATTGGCGCCTATGCCTGGGCGCATGAACTCTCTTCTGGTAAAGATACGCCGTCCGGCCACTGGGAAATCGCTGGCGTGCCGGTACTGTTTGACTGGGGCTACTTCAGCGATCACGAAAACAGCTTCCCGCAGGAGCTGCTGGATAAGCTGGTGAAACGCGCCAACCTGCCGGGCTACCTCGGCAATTGCCACTCTTCGGGGACGGTGATCCTCGATCAGCTCGGCGAAGAGCATATGAAAACCGGGAAACCGATTTTCTATACCTCCGCTGACTCCGTATTCCAGATCGCCTGTCATGAAGAGACCTTTGGCCTCGACAAACTGTATGAGCTGTGCGAAATCGCTCGTGAAGAGCTGACCGAAGGCGGCTACAACATTGGCCGCGTCATCGCCCGTCCGTTTATCGGCGATAAAGCCGGTAACTTCCAGCGTACTGGCAACCGTCACGATCTGGCGGTCGAACCGCCGGCGCCGACCGTGCTGCAGAAGCTGGTTGACGAGAAGAACGGCCACGTGGTGTCTGTCGGTAAGATAGCGGATATCTACGCCAACTGCGGCATCACCAAAAAAGTGAAAGCCACCGGGCTGGACGCGCTGTTCGACGCAACCATTAAAGAGATGAAGGAAGCTGGCGACGAGACTATCGTCTTCACCAACTTCGTCGACTTTGACTCCTCCTGGGGCCACCGTCGCGATGTCGCCGGCTACGCGGCGGGTCTGGAACTGTTCGACCGTCGTCTGCCGGAGCTGATGGAGCTGGTAGGGGAAGACGACATTCTGATCCTCACCGCCGACCACGGCTGCGACCCGACCTGGACCGGTACCGACCACACCCGCGAGCATATTCCGGTGCTGGTGTACGGCCCGAAAGTGAAACCAGGTTCGCTCGGTCACCGTGAAACCTTCGCGGACATCGGCCAGACTATCGCGAAATACTTTGGTACGTCTGACATGGAATATGGCAAAGCCATGTTCTGAGGTCATTGCCCGGTGGCGCACAGCGATCCGGGCCTACTATTTTGTAGGCCGGGTAAGGCGTAGCCGCCACCCGGCAAAAACAACAATATAAAAGGAACTGAAGATGGCAACTCCTCACATTAACGCAGAAATGGGCGATTTCGCTGACGTAGTTTTGATGCCGGGCGACCCGCTGCGCGCCAAGCACATTGCCGAAACCTTCCTCGAAGACGTGCGTGAAGTGAATAACGTGCGCGGCATGCTGGGCTTCACCGGCACCTATAAAGGCCGCAAAATCTCCGTAATGGGCCACGGGATGGGTATCCCGTCCTGCTCTATCTACACCAAAGAGCTGATCACCGATTTCGGCGTTAAGAAAATCATCCGCGTTGGCTCCTGCGGCGCAGTGCGCGAAGACGTCAAACTGCGCGACGTGGTGATCGGCATGGGCGCTTGCACCGACTCCAAAGTGAACCGTCTGCGTTTTAAAGACCATGACTTCGCGGCGATTGCCGATTTCGGCATGGTGCGTAACGCGGTAGACGCGGCGAAAGCGTTGGGCGTTGACGCGCGCGTCGGCAACATCTTCTCCGCAGACCTGTTCTATACCCCGGACCCGTCCATGTTCGACGTGATGGAAAAATACGGCATCCTGGGCGTGGAAATGGAAGCGGCGGGTATCTACGGCGTGGCGGCGGAGTTCGGGGCGAAAGCGCTGACCATCTGCACCGTGTCTGACCATATTCGTACCCACGAGCAGACCACTGCCGCGGAGCGTCAGACCACGTTCAACGACATGATTAAAATCGCGCTGGAATCGGTACTGCTGGGCGACCAGGAGTAAGCGTGGTATAGCCCCGGTAGCGCTTTGTTTACCGGGCTTGAGTCAAATCTGTAGGCCGGATAAGGCGTAACCGCCATCCGGCTTTTTTTATCAGCGCACCGCGCCGGCAATCCATGCCGACAGTTCTTTCAGTTCCGCTTCTTGCTCCGGGAAATCGCCGACCAGCGCCTCACACTGCTGCTGCAAAACCTCAGCCCGATACTGACAGCCGACTAAGCGTGCCGCCAGCGCCTCCAGCGGCGCCGGATTCAGGCTATCGGTAAAGGCCTGCGCGCGGGTGATATGTCCTTTCTCAACGTCAAAATGCAGCTCGACGCCGCCCCAGGGGAAGCGCTCGTCCAGCAGGTGGGAAAAGGCGGGCGCCTGGCCGAAGTTCCACTCCCAGCTGCTCTGGCGAGCGAAAGTGTCGGCAAAGTTCGGCAGGTCCGGCGTGTTGTCCGGGGAGATCACCTCGGCGTCTACCCGTTCGCCGTAATGGCTGAAGAACGCCTCCTGGATCGCCTCGCAAACTTGCTGATGGGTAATGCCCGGCAGTAGCTCAACCAGATTCGCCACTCGCCCGCGCACCGAGGTAATGCCTTTAGCCTGCAGCTTTTTCTGGTCCGGGTTGAGGTAGTTGGCAAGACGGCTTAAATCGGCGTTGAGCAGCAGGGTGCCGTGGTGAAAACCGCGGTCCATGGTTTCACGATAGGCGGAGCCGGAGACTTTGCGGTCGCCGCTGTCGGTTTTGACCACCAGATCGTTGCGCCCGGAGGCTTCGGCGGTTACGCCGAGTGAATTGAGCGCCGCCAGCACAATAGCGGTGGAGACGGTTTTGTCGTACTCCGGTTTGCCAGCCATAAAGGTAAAGCAGGTATTGCCGAGGTCGTGGAACACCGCGCCGCCGCCGCTGCTGCGACGGGCCAGCCGCACATGATCTTCTTCCATTCGGCGGGTATTACACTCCTTCCACGGGTTCTGCGCGCGGCCGATGACCACGGTATCGGCATTGCGCCACAGGAACAGCACCCGCTGGGTGGCGGGCATCTGGCGGAAAATGCACTCCTCGACCGCCAGGTTGAACCACGGGTCGTAAGAGTCAGAAAGCAGGAGGCGCAGTGTGGACATTATAGATTTCCTTTCTTTTCATCGTCTTCATCCTCAACCGGCTTGTTGGCGGTGAGCAGGAAGGGCGATTGCTGCCAGCGGGTGCGTTTGCCCTGCAGCAGCGTGCGGGTCAGTACCACGCCGATGGCCAGGGACAGCAACAGCATCAGGCGTAAGATATTGGTGGTATTATCCACCTGCTTCGCCTCGGTCGCCAGAGTATGGGTATCGAGGGTCAGACGCAGATAGCCCAGCGGGCCATTTTTTCCCGGCACCGGTTCGACAATCTGCTGGTTGAAGTAGCCGCCGGCTTTCTTACCATCCAGCGCCAGCCGGTCGCGAACCTCGACGCTTTCGCCAGAGCGCGCCACCAGGTCGCCCTGTTCGTCATATACCCCGGCGTCAAGTACGCGGCTGTTGTGGGTGAGCTGCGTCAACAGCTGATGGATGCGCTTCTCGTCAGGCGTCTCGCTGCGCATCAGCGGCGCGAGATTCAGCACCACCTGCTGCGCCAGCGTGCGGGCCAGCTCTTCCAGCTGCGGATTGCGTTGTTTCTGACTGTTCTGACTGAACCACGAGGCGCCCTGCATCAGCGCGACGAGCAGGGCGAGACAGATAAGGACAATGACCGCACGATGCAGCCGGAATTTCAGTTTTGCGCGAACCATATTCCACCTTTGAAAATTTGCAGCTTAATGTTGCCAGAAGCGCTGGTTACAAGGTAGCCTCATGCGTTATTTTCCTCGCCTGAATGAAGAGATGTGGAGCCGTAATGCCTAACAGTTTGACCTGGTGCGACCTGCCTGAAGACGTTTCCCTGTGGCCTGGGTTGCCGCTTTCCCTGAGCGGTGACGAGGTCATGCCGCTGGATTATCACGCCGGGCGCAGCGGTTGGCTGCTGTACGGACGTGGGCTGGATAAACGCCGTCTGACGGCGTGGCAGCGCGAGCTGGGCGCCGCGTTAGTGATCGTCGCCTCCTGGGTGGTCGAGGATTACCAGGTGATCCGCCTGGCGGGCTCGCTTACCCCGCGTGCGACGCGACTGGCGCATGAGGCGGGGCTGGACGTCGCGCCATTGGGTAAAATTCCCCATCTGCGCACCCCAGGGCTGCTGGTGATGGATATGGACTCCACGGCGATCCAAATTGAATGCATCGATGAGATCGCGAAACTGGCCGGCACCGGCGAGCTGGTGTCAGAAGTGACCGAGCGGGCGATGCGTGGCGAGCTGGACTTCACCGCCAGCCTGCGCCAGCGCGTGGCGACACTAAAAGACGCCGATGCCAACATTCTGCTGCAGGTTCGCGACGCGCTACCGCTGATGCCGGGCCTGGCGCAGCTGGTGCTCAAGCTGGAAACGCTGGGCTGGAAGGTGGCGATCGCCTCCGGCGGCTTTACCTTCTTTGCGGAGTATCTGCGCGACAAACTGCATCTCGACGCGGTGTTCGCCAACGAACTGGAGATCCGCGACGGTAAGCTTACCGGCAACGTGCTCGGCGATATCGTCGATGCCAAATACAAAGCCAATACGCTGCGCAAGCTGGCGGAAAAGTATGAGATCCCAACGGCGCAGACCGTGGCCATCGGCGATGGCGCCAACGACCTGCCGATGATTAAGGCTGCCGGGCTTGGCATCGCGTATCATGCGAAGCCTAAAGTGAATGAACAGGCGGAAGTGACTATCCGCCACGCTGACCTGATGGGGGTATTCTGTATTCTCTCGGGCAGCATGAACCAAAAGTAAGAGGTAAACGTGGCGAAAGCTCCAAAACGCGCATTTGTCTGTAATGAATGTGGTGCGGATTATCCGCGGTGGCAGGGGCAATGCAGCGCCTGCCATGCCTGGAATACCATCACCGAGATGCGCATCGCCGCGTCGCCGCAGGTGGCGAGAAACGAGCGTTTGTCAGGCTACGCCGGTAACGCCGGCGTCTCGAAGGTGCAGAAGCTGTCAGACATCAGCCTGGAAGCGCTGCCGCGTTTCTCCACCGGGTTTAAAGAGTTCGATCGCGTACTCGGCGGCGGCGTGGTGCCGGGCAGCGCGATCCTGATTGGCGGCAACCCCGGCGCGGGGAAATCGACCCTGCTGCTGCAGACTTTGTGCAAGCTGGCGGAAGGGATGAAAACGCTGTACGTCACCGGGGAGGAGTCCCTTCAGCAGGTGGCGATGCGCGCCCATCGCCTTGGGCTGCCGACGGCGAACCTGAACATGCTCTCGGAAACCAGCATTGAGCAGATCTGTCAGATTGCCGATGAAGAAAAACCGCAGCTGATGGTGATCGACTCAATCCAGGTGATGCATATGGCCGACGTTCAGTCGTCGCCGGGCAGCGTCGCCCAGGTACGTGAAACGGCGGCCTATCTGACGCGCTTTGCCAAAACTCGCGGCGTGGCGATCGTTATGGTCGGCCACGTCACCAAAGACGGTTCGCTGGCCGGCCCGAAGGTGCTGGAGCACTGTATTGACTGCTCGGTGCTGCTGGACGGTGATGCCGACTCCCGTTTCCGCACTCTGCGCAGCCACAAAAACCGCTTTGGCGCGGTGAATGAGCTGGGCGTTTTCGCCATGACCGAGCAGGGGCTGCGCGAAGTCAGCAACCCGTCCGCTATCTTCCTCAGCCGGGGAGATGAAATCACCTCCGGCAGCTCGGTGATGGTGGTCTGGGAAGGGACCCGCCCGCTGCTGGTGGAGATCCAGGCGCTGGTGGATCACTCGATGATGTCCAACCCGCGCCGTGTGGCGGTGGGGCTGGAACAGAACCGTCTGGCGATCCTGCT
Organism: Klebsiella sp. JB_Kp031; assembly: GCF_040064295.1. Taxonomy (NCBI): domain Bacteria; kingdom Pseudomonadati; phylum Pseudomonadota; class Gammaproteobacteria; order Enterobacterales; family Enterobacteriaceae; genus Klebsiella; species Klebsiella sp. JB_Kp031. The sequence continues at coordinate 262,160 of NZ_JBEAJW010000039.1, read as the reverse complement.
GGCGGTGCTGCATCGCCACGGCGGCCTGCAGATGGCCGATCAGGACGTTTTCGTCAACGTGGTCGGCGGGGTGAAGGTCACGGAAACCAGCGCCGATCTGGCGCTACTGCTGGCGATGGTCTCCAGCCTGCGCGATCGCCCGCTGCCGCAGGACCTGGTGGTCTTTGGCGAAGTGGGGCTGGCCGGCGAAATTCGCCCGGTGCCGAGCGGTCAGGAGCGTATCTCCGAAGCAGCGAAGCATGGCTTCCGCCGCGCCATCGTCCCGGCGGCCAATGTGCCGAAAAAAGTGCCGGAAGGCATGCAAATCTTTGGTGTGAAAAAGCTTTCAGACGCGCTAAGCGTTTTTGACGACTTATAATAAGTTAAAAGGAGATTAGCGATGTCGTCATTTGACTATTTAAAAAGCGCCATAAAGCAGAAAGGCTGTACCCTGCAGCAGGTGGCGGAAGCCAGCGGGATGACCAAGGGGTATCTCAGCCAGCTGTTGAACGCCAAAATCAAAAGCCCGAGCGCGCAGAAGCTTGAAGCGCTGCATCGCTTCCTCGGGCTGGAGTTTCCCCGCCGACAGAAAAGCGTCGGCGTGGTGTTTGGTAAGTTTTACCCGCTGCATACCGGGCACATCTATTTGATTCAACGCGCCTGTAGCCAGGTCGATGAGCTGCATATCATCATGGGCTACGACGATACTCGCGACCGCGAGCTGTTTGAAGAGAGCGCCATGTCGCAGCAGCCAACGGTGCCTGACCGCCTGCGCTGGCTGCTACAGACCTTTAAATATCAGAAGAATATTCGCATCCATGCGTTCAATGAAGAGGGGATGGAGCCCTATCCGCACGGCTGGGATGTGTGGAGTCATGGGATCCGCGCTTTTATGAGCGAAAAAGGGATCGAGCCGAACCGGATCTATACCTCGGAAGAGGCCGATGCGCCGCAGTACCTTGAGCATCTGGGGATCGAGACGGTGCTTATCGATCCTAAGCGGACCTTTATGAATATTAGCGGCGGCCAGATCCGCGAGAACCCGTTCCGCTACTGGGAATATATTCCGACGGAAGTGAAACCGTTCTTTGTGCGGACGGTGGCGATCCTCGGCGGCGAGTCGAGCGGTAAATCAACGCTGGTCAATAAGCTCGCCAATATCTTCAATACTACCAGCGCCTGGGAATATGGCCGGGATTATGTCTTTTCGCATCTCGGCGGCGATGAGATGGCGCTCCAGTATTCTGATTACGATAAAATTGCCCTCGGGCATGCCCAGTATATTGATTTCGCAGTGAAATATGCCAACAAGGTGGCATTTATCGATACCGACTTCGTCAGTACTCAGGCGTTCTGTCTGAAGTACGAGGGGCGTGAGCACCCGTTCGTGCAGGCGCTGATTGATGAATACCGCTTTGACCTGGTGATCCTGCTGGAGAACAACACCCCGTGGGTGGCTGATGGGTTACGCAGTCTTGGGAGTTCGGTGGATCGTAAAGAGTTTCAGTCGCTGCTGGTGTCGCTGCTGAAAGAGAATGAGATCGAGTTCGTCCATGTTAAGGAGTCGGACTATGATACGCGCTTCCTGCGCTGCGTCGAGCTGGTGAAGCAGCTGATGGGGGAGCAGGGGTAGATCCTCTGCGGGCTGTTGCCCTCACCCCGGCCCTCTCCCGGTGGGAGAGGGAGCAAACCCTAAAAAAGGCAACTTGCGTTGCCTTTTTACTTTTACCTTGCCCTCACCCCGGCCCTCTCCCACAGGGAGAGGGAACAAACATTAAAAAAGGCAACTTGCGTTGCCTTTTTGCATTTTATTTTGAGATACGTTTGTACTTGATTCGCTTCGGCTCCAGCGCGTCGGCGCCGAGAGTACGTTTCTTGTACTCTTCGTACTCGGTAAAGTTACCTTCGAAGAACTCCACCTTACCTTCATCCTGGTAATCCAGAATGTGGGTGGCAATACGGTCAAGGAACCAGCGGTCGTGCGAGATAACCATCGCGCAGCCCGGGAACTCCAGCAGGGCGTTTTCCAGCGCGCGCAGGGTTTCGATATCCAGGTCGTTGGTCGGTTCATCGAGCAGCAGGACGTTACCGCCGACCTGCAGCAGCTTCGCCAGGTGCAGACGACCGCGTTCACCGCCGGACAGCTCGCCAACGCGTTTACCCTGGTCGACGCCTTTGAAGTTAAAGCGGCCCACGTAGGCGCGGCTCGGCATTTCGGTGTTGCCGATCTTCATGATATCCAGGCCGCCGGACACTTCTTCCCACACGGTTTTGCTGTTGTCCATCGCGTCGCGGAACTGATCGACGGAAGCCAGCTTAACGGTTTCACCCAGGGTGATGGTGCCGGAATCTGGCTGTTCCTGGCCAGACATCATGCGGAAGAGGGTGGATTTACCCGCGCCGTTCGGACCGATGATGCCGACGATAGCGCCTTTCGGTACCGAGAAGCTCAGATCGTCGATCAGCACGCGGTCGCCGTAGGATTTGCGCAGATGGCTGACTTCCAGAACTTTATCGCCCAGACGCGGGCCTGGCGGAATGAACAGTTCGTTGGTCTCGTTACGTTTCTGGTATTCAACGTTGTTAAGCTCTTCAAAGCGCGCCAGACGGGCTTTGCCCTTAGACTGACGGCCTTTCGCGCCCTGGCGTACCCACTCGAGCTCTTTCTCGATGGATTTGCGACGTGCGGCTTCCTGAGAAGCTTCCTGCGCCAGACGCTGATCTTTCTGCTCCAGCCAGGAGGAGTAGTTGCCTTCCCACGGAATACCTTCGCCGCGGTCAAGTTCGAGGATCCAGCCGGCGACGTTATCGAGGAAGTAACGGTCGTGGGTAATCGCCACCACGGTGCCTTCGAAGTCGTGCAGGAAGCGTTCCAGCCAGGCGACGGACTCGGCGTCGAGGTGGTTAGTCGGTTCGTCGAGCAGCAGCATATCCGGTTTTTCCAGCAGCAGGCGGCACAGCGCGACGCGGCGGCGTTCACCACCGGAAAGATTAGCGATTTTCGCATCCCAGTCCGGCAGGCGCAGGGCGTCGGCCGCGCGCTCCAGCTGCACGTTCAGGTTGTGGCCGTCGTGCGCCTGGATAATCTCTTCGAACTTGCCTTGCTGTGCGGCAAGCTTATCGAAGTCCGCATCCGGCTCGGCGTATTTGGCATAGACTTCGTCCAGACCCTTCAGCGCGTTAACCACTTCGGCGACCGCTTCTTCCACGGACTCGCGCACGGTGTGCTCCGGGTTGAGCTGCGGCTCCTGCGGCAGGTAGCCAATTTTAATGCCGGGCTGCGGACGCGCTTCACCTTCGATCTCGGTGTCGATACCGGCCATGATGCGCAGCAGGGTAGATTTACCGGCGCCGTTCAGACCGAGCACACCGATTTTCGCGCCAGGGAAAAAGCTGAGGGAGATATTTTTCAAAATATGACGTTTCGGCGGAACCACTTTGCCGACACGATGCATGGTATAAACGAATTGAGCCACGTTGGACTTCGCCTCTTTCTATTTTGATAGATAGTTCAAAGCCGAAGTGTAGCCTTTTTCGCGCGCTAATCCCAGCGAGGCGACAGGATTCACAGAAGCGTAAAAAAATGTTCAGGACATGGCGCGTTTAGCGTTGTCTGATTAGCATAAGTAAAGCCGCCTGCCGAACCGGCAGGGGCTTTTAAGCGGCACGATGCTGCGAAAATGCACCTGAAAGAGGAAGAGCTTGTGGAAAAAGCCAAAAAAATGGCGTGGCATCTTTTGGCTGCCAGCGTTGGTCTGTTGGCGTTGAGTCAGCTGGCGCATGCGGATTCACTGGATGAACAGCGCAGCCGCTACGCACAAATTAAGCAGGCGTGGGATAACCGGCAGATGGATGTGGTTGACCAGCTGATGCCCACGTTAAGCACCTATCCCCTGTATCCCTATTTGCAGTACCGGCAGATTACCGACGATCTGATGAACCAGCCGGCGCTGGTGGTGAAAAACTTTATTGACGCCAACCCGACGCTGCCCCCGGCGCGTTCATTACGTTCGCGTTTCGTGAATGAACTGGCCCGGCGCAGCGACTGGCGCGGCTTGCTGGCGTTTAGCCCCGATAAGCCGACCAGCACCGAGGCGCAGTGCAACTACTACTACGCCAAACTGAGCGTGGGTCAGTCGCAGGAGGCCTGGAGCGGAGCGAAAGCGCTCTGGCTGACGGGCAAGAACCAGCCCGGCGCCTGTGAACCGCTGTTCAGCGCCTGGCGCGACTCCGGCCAACAGGATCCGCTGGCCTATCTCGAACGGATCCGCCTGGCGATGAAGGCCGGCAATATTGGGTTGGTGAAATCGCTGGCCCAGCAGATGCCTGCCAACTACCAGAGCATCGCCAGCGCCGTGGTCGCCCTGGCTAACGATCCTAACAGCGTTCTGACCTTTGCCCGCACCACCGGGGCGACGGACTTTACCCGCCAGATGGCCGCCGTCGCTTTCGCCAGCGTCGCCCGTCAGGATGTGGAAAATGCCCGTTTGATGATCCCTTCGCTGGTGCAGGCCCAGCAGCTCAATGAGGATCAGACCCAGGAGCTACGCGATATTGTCGCCTGGCGCCTGATGGGGAACGATGTGACCGAAGAGCAGGCCATCTGGCGCGACGATGCGATTATGCGCTCGCAGTCCACGCCGCTGGTGGAGCGGCGGGTACGGATGGCGCTGGGGACGGGCGATCGCCATGGTCTGAATACCTGGCTGGCGCGCCTGCCGATGGAGGCGAAAGAGAAAGACGAATGGCGCTACTGGCAGGCGGACCTGTTGCTGGAGCGCGGCAGGGACGAGGAGGCGCAGGCGATCCTCCGGTCGTTGATGCAGCAGCGGGGTTTCTACCCGATGGTTGCTGCGCAGCGTCTCGGCGAGGAGTATACCTTCCGCATTGATAAAGCGATTGGCACGCTCGATCCGGCGCTGGCCTCCGGTCCGGAGATGGCCCGGGTGCGTGAGCTGATGTACTGGAATATGGATAACACCGCGCGCACTGAATGGGCGAACCTGGTCACCAGCCGTAGTAAATCCCAGCAGGCGCAGCTCGCGCGTTACGCTTTTGATCAACACTGGTGGGATCTGAGCGTGCAGGCGACGATCGCCGGAAAACTGTGGGATCAGCTGGAGGAGCGCTTTCCGCTGGCCTATAACGATCTGTTTGCCCGCTATATCAGCGGTAAAGATATTCCGCAGAGCTACGCGATGGCGATTGCCCGCCAGGAGAGCGCCTGGAACCCGAAAGTGCGCTCGCCGGTCGGCGCCAGCGGGCTGATGCAGATTATGCCGGGCACCGCGACGCATACCGTCAGCATGTTCAGCATTCCCGGCTACAGCGGCCCGTCGCAGCTGTTGGATCCGGAAACCAACATCAACATCGGCACCAGCTATCTGCAGTACGTTTACCAGCAGTTCGGTAATAACCGCATCTACGCCTCGGCGGCCTATAACGCCGGGCCGGGTCGGGTACGCACCTGGCAGGGGAACAGCGCCGGACGGATCGACGCCGTGGCGTTTGTCGAGAGTATTCCGTTCTCGGAAACACGCGGCTACGTGAAGAATGTCCTCTCCTATGACGCCTACTATCGCTACTTTATGGGTCAGCAGGATAAGCTCTTCAGCGATGCGGAGTGGCGGCAGCGTTACTGATCGCCGGGAAGTATGTTATGCTTTGTACTCGTTGATGAGTACATTCGACGGGCAGCGTAAGCTGCCCGTCTCAATATGGTGGCGCGATATGACCCAACAATCTCCCTATTCCGCGGCCGTTGCCGAACAACGTCATCAGGAGTGGCTGCGCTTTGTGGCGCTGCTACAGCAGGCCTATGCGCAGGATCTGCATCTACCGTTGCTGCAGCTCATGCTGACCCCTGATGAGCGTGAAGCGCTGGGGACTCGGGTGCGCATTATCGAAGAGCTGCTGCGCGGTGAGATGAGCCAGCGCGAGCTGAAAAATGAGCTCGGTGCCGGCATTGCGACCATTACCCGCGGGTCCAACAGCCTGAAGTCGGCGCCGGTTGAGCTGCGCCAGTGGCTGGAGCAGACGCTGTTGGCTAGCGATAAATAGCGTTGTGGAACGGGCTTAACGCCAGCACGACCGCCTGATGGTAAACGCTGCTGCGGGTTAATTTGCCGCCGGTGAAAACCCCAATCGCTCCCTCTTTACGACCAATCTGATCGATGCCGGTATACTGCGACATGACCGGCCCGAGGGCTTCGCCAGCGCGAACCTGCTCAAGAATAACGTCAGGCAACGGCAGCGTGGCTGAGCGCGCTTCTCCGCGCTGGCTGGCGCTTTCGATGACCACCCAGCTAAAGGTACTGTCATCGTCAATTCCGGCTTCGATGGCGACCCAGAAATCGGCATGGGGCTGGGCAAGGCGCGCATTGGCGACGCGATTTCGTGCGCCAGCGCGCGTTTCCTCGCTGCCGAAGGGCTGTTCCGGCACGCCGCTCTCGACGGAGACGGACTCAATGTGGCAGGATCCTTCGCCGAAAATCTCGTCAAAAGCCTGCAGAATTGCCTGAATTTTGGCGGGATTAGTGGTCGCTGAGACAACATGGTGCATAATCAAAACAACTCAGAATAAACTAACGTCATCGCAGTATACTCTAAATCACCCCCAGGGCAGTCGGTAATGCCCGCAAGCGGTCGATAACGAGTTCAGAACGGAAAAAAAGCATGTTACAGGTATACCTTGTTCGCCACGGTGAAACGCAGTGGAACGCCGAGCGACGTATTCAGGGTCAGTCCGACAGCCCGCTGACCGCACACGGTGAGCGCCAGGCCTGGCAGGTTGGCGAGCGCGCCAGAACGCTGGGGATCACCCATATCATTACCAGCGATCTGGGGCGAACCCGTCGCACAGCAGAGATTATCGCCGAAGCCTGCGGCTGCAGCGTGATCGCTGATGCGCGCCTGCGCGAGCTGGATATGGGAGTGCTGGAGAAGCGCCATATTGACTCGCTCAGCGAAGAAGAAGAGGGCTGGCGCCGCCAGTTGGTCAACGGCACGCCGGATGGTCGCATTCCGCAGGGCGAATCGATGCAGGAGCTTAGCGAACGTATGCATGCGGCGCTGGCCGCCTGTCTGGAATTACCGGCCGGTAGTCGACCGCTGCTGGTGAGTCATGGTATCGCGCTGGGCTGCCTGGTGAGTACGATTTTAGGGCTGCCGGCATACGCAGAGCGTCGTCTGCGCCTGCGCAACTGCTCGATCTCGCGCGTCGATTATCAGCAAAGCCCGTGGCTGGCTTCCGGCTGGGTGGTGGAAACGGCGGGCGACGTCTCGCATCTTGACGCCCCCGCGATGGACGAGCTGCAGCGTTAACGGCGGATCGGGATCAGATACTCGCAGCGCAACTGAATCGGCGTGGCCTGATCCCGGCTTTCATCTTCAGGATAGAAGCGTTCAATATCCAGCCCCTTGCGGCGCGTCAGGTTCAGCATCGGCATGCAGGTGCCGTAGACCGTCAGGATGAATTCCTGCAGGCCGGTACCCAGCCCTTCATACGTAAACATGACATACTCGCCGCCCTCCAGCGTCACCGGATGGGCGTTCTGCAGGTGGCCGTTAGCCATCTCCGGCGTCAGCGCGGTGGTATAGAACACTTCCTGCTCATCGTCTTTCTCCAGGCTCGGACGCGGTTCATGCAGCCCGTAGAGCACCGGGGGGATCGACGGCGAGTTGCCGAGGAAATCTCGCCAGAACTGGACCCGCATCTGGTTGCGGAAGTCGGAGATTTCCTCCAGCTTACAGGTATAGCTCTGAGTCACACCGAGCAGTTGAGTCGTGGGTAGGGCGACAAATTCATGTTTCGGCAGGGTAAACTCGCCAAGACGTAGCGGCGGACGCATACCGAACGAGCTCCAGTCCGGCGAGCGGCGGTAGAGAGCCGGCGTCAGCGAGAATTGCTTCTTGAACGCACGGGTGAAGGTCTGCTGGGAGTCGAAACGGTACTGCAGCGCAATATCAAGGATTGGACGGGCGGTAAGGCGTAATGCGACAGCTGATTTCGACAACCGGCGCGCGCGAATATAGGCACCGATAGCGTGGCCGGTGACATCCTTAAACATTCGCTGCAGATGCCACTTGGAATAACCTGCCTTCGCCGCCACATTGTCCAGAGAAAGCGGCTGATCCAGGTGACCTTCCAGCCAGCTAAGGAGATCGCGAATAATCCCTGCTTGATCCATAAAATGTCCCCATCCTTAAACACAGGTGCCTGATATTAAAGTAGCGGATAATAGCATTTTTTGATGTTTTAGCATTCAGTGTTTTTTTTGCTTTTAAATGCGGTAGGTCAGTGGATCTGAACGATAATTTTGTAAAGCTGTGATCTATAAACCTTTTCTGCTAGGTCCGTGATAATCACTTAGCTATATTTTTTAATAATGGTAACAATATGAAATACAAGAAGTTTGCGATGGGCCTGCTGTTGCTGGCCGGCTGTCAGATTGCTCAGGCGGAGCAGATTGGTTCCGTGGATACGGTCTTCAAATGGTTAGGACCGGATCACAAAATTGTCGTCGAAGCCTTTGACGATCCGGATGTACAGAACGTGACCTGCTATATCAGCCGGGCGAAAACCGGCGGGATCAAAGGCGGCCTGGGGCTGGCGGAGGATACCTCCGACGCGGCCATCTCCTGCCAGCAGGTCGGGCCGATTGAGCTGACGGACAAAATCAAAAATGGCAAAAGCCAGGGTGACGTGGTGTTCCAGAAGCGCACCTCGTTAGTATTTAAAAAGCTACAGGTCGTTCGCTTCTATGATGCGAAACGCAATGCGCTGGTCTACCTGACCTATTCGGATAAAGTAGTTGATGGTTCGCCGAAGAACGCCATCAGCGCCGTGCCGATTATGCCCTGGAATAAATAAACGGGAGCGCGCATGCAGCAGCCACGGATTTGGTTAGTTGAGGATGAACAGAGTATTGCCGATACCCTGGTTTATATGCTCCAGCAGGAGGGCTTCCAGGTCACCGTCTTCGACCGCGGGTTGCCCGCGCTGGAGGCGGCGGCGCATCTGGCGCCCGATGTCGCCATCCTCGACGTTGGCTTGCCGGATATCAGCGGCTTCGAGCTCTGTCGGCGCCTGCTGACGCGCTTTCCGGCGCTGCCGGTGCTGTTTCTCACGGCGCGGAGCGATGAGGTCGATAAGCTGCTGGGGCTGGAAATCGGCGCTGACGATTACATCGCCAAGCCGTTTTCGCCGCGCGAAGTTTGCGCGCGGGTGCGCAGCGTGCTGCGACGGCTGCAAAAATTTGCCGCGCCTTCGTCGGTAGTTCGCGTCGGCGAGTTTGTGCTTGACGAGCAGGCGGCGTCGATAAGCTGGTTCGGCCAGCCCCTGAACCTGACGCGCTATGAATTTCTGCTGTTGAAAACTTTGCTTCACGCGCCCGGTCGCGTTTTCTCCCGTCAGCAGCTGATGGAGCGGGTATGGAGCGATGCCTGGGAAAGCCTCGACCGCACCGTCGACACCCACATCAAAACCCTGCGCGCTAAACTGCGGGCCGTGAATCCTGATTTGTCGCCAATCAATACCCATCGCGGGATGGGCTACAGCCTGGGGCGCAGCTGATGCGCATCGGCATGCGCCTGCTGCTGGGCTATTTCCTTATCGTCGCGATCGCCGCGTGGTTTGTACTGTCGATCTTTGTCCAGGAAGTGAAGCCGGGCGTGCGCCGGGCGACGGAGGGGACCCTCAACGATACCGCCACCCTGCTGGCGGCGCTGGCGCGTGAGGACCTGCTGGCGGCAAACCCGCAGCAGGGCAGGCTGGCGCAGGCCTTTCAACAGCTCAACCAGCAGCGGCTAAACGCCAACATTGGCGGAATTAAAAAGGTGCGTAATGAGTACCGCGTCTATCTGACCGATGCCCGGGGCAAGGTCGTGTTTGACTCCAGTGGAGAGGCGACAGGGCAGGACTATTCACGCTGGAACGACGTCTGGCTCACCCTGCGCGGGCAGTACGGCGCGCGCAGTTCGCGCAGCGATCCGCATGATGAAGCCAGCTCGGTGATGTATATCGCCGCGCCGGTGATGGATAAGGGGCGGATTATCGGCGTGCTGAGCGTCGGTAAACCCAACCTGGCGATGACGCCGGTCATTAAGCGCAGCGAGCGGCGGATCCTCTGGGCCGGCGGCGCCCTGCTGGGCATTGCGCTGTTGATCGGCTGCGGCGTCGTCTGGTGGATCAATTTCTCTATCGGTAAGCTGGTGCGCTATGCGGACTCCGTGACCGCTGACCGCCCGCTGCCGTTGCCGGAGGTCGGCAGCAGCGAACTGCGTAAGCTGGCCCAGGCGCTGGAGAGCATGCGGGTGAAGCTCGAAGGCAAAAACGCCATCGAAAACTATGTCTATGACCTGACGCACGAGCTGAAAAGTCCGCTGGCGGCTATTCGCGGTGCGGCGGAGATTCTGCGCGAAGGGCCGCCGCCTGCGGTGGCGGCGCGGTTTACTGAGAATATCCTTGCGCAGAACACCCGCATGCAGCTGCTGGTGGAGCGGTTACTCCAGCAGGCGCGACTGGAAAGCCGGCTGGAGATAAAGCTACAGCCGGTGTCGATAGATGCGCTATACCAACGCCTGGCGGAGGAGCGCGACATCGCCCTGGCGGCGAAAGCCATTACTCTGCGCTGGCAGGCGAGTGGGATGCTGGTCAATGGCGATGGCGAACTGCTGGCCCAGGCGCTGGGTAATCTGCTCGACAACGCGATTGATTTTACCCCCCAGGGCGGCGAGATCGCCCTGGGGGTAGAGAAACGAAATGCAGAGGTGCAACTGAGCGTAACGGATAACGGATGCGGTATTCCGGACTATGCCCTGACGCGGATCTTTGAGCGGTTCTACTCGCTGCCGCGTGAAGACGGCCACAAGAGCAGCGGCCTTGGGCTGGCCTTCGTTCGTGAAGTGGCGCGCCTGCATCATGGCGATATCCGTCTGCGCAATCGGCCCGAAGGCGGCGTGGTCGCTACGCTGAGACTTCACCGTCCCTTCACATAGCTTCAAATTCTCCCCACACAGCCGCCCTATGGTGAGGCCATCACGATAGGGAGAAAGCTATGTTGAAATCACCGTTATTCTGGAAAATCACCACGCTAATAGGCTGTATTGTGCTGTTATCTCTACCTTTAATGATGGTCAGGGAGCTCATCAATGAGCGGGCTGATTATCGCAGCGAGGTAGTGGACGCCATTGAGCAGAGCACCAGCGGTTCGCAAAAACTCGCCGGGCCGCTGATCGCTATTCCGGTAACCGAGACGCTGACCCGCAGGGAGAACCAAAAAGAGGTCGCCTATCAGCGTAGCTGGGTGTACTACTGGCTGCCGGAGTCGCTGGCGGTCACCGGCAAACAGACCGTGGAGTCGAGAAGGGTGGGCATCTACAGCGGGCAGGTATGGCATAACGCCCTGCAGATTAAGGCCACCTTCGATCCGCTGCGTCTGGCGTCGCTGCGAAAAACGCATATCACCCTGGGCCAACCGCGGCTGGTGGTGAGCGTCGGCGATGCCCGCGGCATTGGCGCCATCCACGCCCCGAAGGTTAACGGCAGCGTATTAAGCGTGGAACCAGGGCTGGGGATCAGCGGCGATGGGGCGGGCATCCATATGCCGATGCCTGCGCTGGCGGAGGACAACAAGCCGCTTGAGATTGCTTTTTCGCTCGATCTGAACGGGACGGGCGCATTTTCACTGGCGCCGCTCGGGCGCAACAGCGAGCTGCAGCTGACCAGTAACTGGCCGCATCCCGGCTTTCTCGGCAGCTTCCTGCCAACGAAACGCGAAGTGAATGCTGCCGGCTATCGCGCCCACTGGCAAAGCAGCTGGTTCGCCAATGATATGGGCAGCTATTTCAAGGATGATATGGAGATCCCGTGGTCGCGCTTACCGGCGTTCAGTGCCGATGTCATGTCGCTTGCCGACCAGTACCAGCTAACCGATCGGGCGACAAAATATGCCATCCTGTTAATCGGGCTGACGTTTATGGCCTTTTTCGCTTTCGAGAGCCTGACCCATCGACCCCTGCATCCGATGCAATATTTGCTGGTGGGCTTATCGCTGGTGCTGTTTTACCTGGTGCTGCTGGCGCTTTCGGAGCACATTGGCTTTACCGCCGCCTGGCTGGCCGCCAGTCTGTGCGGCGCGGTGATGAATGGGATCTACCTCCAGGCGGTGCTCAGGGGATGGCGCAACAGCCTGCTGTTTGTCGCCGCGCTGCTGCTGCTGGATGGGGTGATGTGGTTTCTGCTGCACTCCGAGGACAGCGCGCTGCTGTTAGGGACCGGTGTGCTGGCGCTGGCGCTGAGCATTCTGATGTTTTTGACCCGGCGAGTGGACTGGTATGCGTTATCGTTACCGAAAGGCAGTGCGCCGCCGTCTGCCGATGACGACAAACTGCGCCTGTGGAAAGAGTGACGGCATAAAAAAACGGCGCCCTCGGGGCGCCGTTTTCACATCATAGCTGCGGAATAACTCGCATTATTCCTGCAGATCGCCACAGAAACGGTAACCTTCACCGTGAATGGTAGCGATGATTTCCGGAGTATCCGGAGTGGATTCGAAGTGTTTACGAATCCGACGAATGGTCACGTCAACGGTACGGTCATGCGGCTTCAGCTCGCGACCGGTCATTTTCTTCAGCAGCTCGGCACGAGACTGAATTTTGCCCGGGTTTTCGCAGAAGTGCAGCATCGCGCGGAATTCACTGCGCGGCAGCTTGTACTGTTCGCCGTTCGGGCTAACCAGGGAACGGCTGTTGATATCGAGTTCCCAGCCGTTGAACTTGTAGCTTTCCACGCTGCGACGCTCTTCGCTCACGGTACCGAGGTTCATGGTACGGGAGAGCAGGTTGCGCGCGCGGATAGTCAGTTCACGCGGGTTAAACGGTTTAGTGATATAGTCGTCAGCGCCGATTTCGAGGCCAAGGATCTTATCCACTTCGTTGTCGCGGCCGGTTAAGAACATCAGCGCGACGTCGGCCTGCTCGCGCAGCTCGCGCGCCAGCAGAAGACCATTTTTACCCGGCAGGTTGATATCCATGATCACCAGGTTGATATCATTTTCAGACAGGATCTGATGCATTTCCGCGCCATCGGTCGCTTCGAATACATCGTAACCTTCTGCTTCGAAAATACTTTTTAACGTGTTGCGTGTTACCAACTCGTCTTCAACGATAAGAATGTGCGGGGTCTGCATGTTTGCTACCTAAATTGCCAACTAAATCGAAACAGGAAGTACCAAAGTCCCTGACCTGCCTGGTGCATGTCGCAAATTAACATGCGCGGCGTAACATGACTAAAGTACGTAATTGCGTTCTTGATGCACTTTCCATCAACGTCAACAACATCATTAGCTTGGTCGTGGGTACTTTCCCTCTGGACCCGACGGTGTCAAAAACGGCTGACATCCTAACCATTTTAACAGCAACATAACAGGCTAAGAGAGGCCGAACACCCAATAAAACTACGCTTCGTTGACATATATCAAGTTCAATTGTAGCACGTTAACAGTCTTGTGAAATCATTGCATCGCCATGCTCTTTATAGTCACAATCTTTACCCGGCTCAACTAGTTGCGTGGATAAATTAATAAATACAGTGAATCCAATGTCTGGAACGATGCGTCAGATGAAATTTCATTGCCCATCATATGGATAAATGGGTTCTGTTAACATACTCCTTGTCATGGCCTCCTGAGAACAGTTTAGATTTTTTTATGGGTAAGAAAACGCAATTTTAGTGATTTTTGTTGCAAATTTGTAAATTTTCACCGCGTAAAATGGGGGGCTCCGCGCCTCAGACAACGCCTGAGAGAGAGAATGAAACCGCAATGCGTTTAACGATTATTTTGGTCGGTCCTGCCCGGGCCGAGAACGTCGGTGCCGCCGCCAGGGCGATGAAAACCATGGGATTTCGCGATCTGCGGATCGTGGACAGTGAAGCCCATCTGGCGCCGGCGGCACGCTGGGTGGCGCACGGCTCAGGCGACATCCTCGATGGCATCACCACCTATTCCACCCTTGCTGAGGCGCTGCACGACGTCGATTTTACCGTCGCCACCACCGCCCGCAGTCGCGCGCGGTTTCACTATTACGCCACGCCGCAGCAGTTGTTGCCGCTGCTGGAGGAGAAGGCGAACTGGATGACCCATACCGCGCTGGTATTTGGCCGTGAAGACGCCGGATTGACCAATGAGGAGCTGGCCCTGGCCGATGTGCTGACCGGCGTGCCGATGGTCGCGGATTATCCGTCGCTGAACCTCGGTCAGTCGGTGATGGTTTACTGCTATCAATTAGCATCGCTTATGCAACAATCGGCTCCCGCCGCTGCCGCGGCAGACCATCATCAGCTGCAGGCGTTGCGCCTCCGCACCATGGCCTTGCTTTCGCGTCTGGGCGTGGAGGACGATGCCAAACTGGCCGACTGGCTGTCGCAACGATTGGGGCTGCTGCAGCAGCGAGACACGGCAATGTTGCATCGTTTGCTGCATGATATTGAAAAAAACCTACCAGAATAAAGTTCTGTCATATTTTTTATTTATGGTTGCATTTACTGTTTTTGCGGGAGGTGTTCCGCCAATCTGGGTGTTTTTTCTTGTCGGGGTGGCGCAATACGTAAGCCGGCTGAAATGGGGTTAATTGAGAAATTCATTGACTTAAGACGGCAGATACTTTAACCAATATAGGCAGGACACACAGACAGATAAAAATACAGAGTACACAACATCCATGAATCGCATCGGCATGATTACCACCATTATCACCACCACCATTACCACAGGTAACGGTGCGGGCTGACGCGTACAGGAAACACAGAAAAAAGCCCGCACCTGAACAGTGCGGGCTTTTTTTTTGACAAGAGATCAAGGGGTAAGAACCATGCGAGTGTTGAAGTTCGGCGGTACATCAGTGGCAAATGCGGAACGGTTTCTGCGGGTTGCCGATATTCTGGAGAGTAATGCCAGGCAGGGGCAGGTAGCGACCGTCCTGTCTGCCCCGGCGAAGATCACTAACCATCTGGTAGCGATGATTGAAAAGACCATTGGCGGCCAGGATGCCCTCCCCAATATTGCCGACGCTGAACGCATTTTTGCCGAACTTCTTCAGGGCCTTGCCGACGCCCAGCCCGCTTTCCCGCTCGCCCAGTTGAAAGCCTTTGTTGAGCAGGAGTTTGCTCAGATTAAGCATGTCCTGCACGGTATTAGCCTGCTGGGTCAGTGCCCGGATAGCGTCAATGCCGCGCTGATCTGCCGAGGCGAAAAGCTCTCCATCGCCATCATGGCGGGTCTGCTGGAAGCCCGTGGTCATAAAGTCAGTGTCATTAACCCGGTGGAAAAACTGCTTGCCGTTGGTCACTACATGGAGTCCACGGTCGATATCGCCGAATCCACCCGCCGCATCGCCGCCAGCCAGATCCCGGCAGACCATATGATCCTGATGGCCGGGTTTACCGCTGGCAATGAGAAGGGGGAGCTGGTGGTGCTGGGGCGCAACGGCTCCGACTATTCGGCTGCGGTGCTGGCCGCCTGCCTGCGCGCCGATTGCTGCGAAATCTGGACCGATGTCGACGGAGTGTACACTTGCGACCCGCGCCAGGTGCCGGATGCGCGTCTGCTGAAATCGATGTCTTATCAGGAGGCGATGGAGCTCTCCTATTTTGGCGCGAAAGTGCTGCACCCGCGCACCATCGCCCCTATCGCCCAATTCCAAATCCCATGTCTGATTAAAAATACTGGCAACCCGCAGGCGCCGGGAACGCTCATCGGCGCCAGCCGCGACGAGGACGATCTGCCGGTTAAAGGCATCTCTAACCTCAACAACATGGCGATGTTCAACGTTTCCGGGCCGGGGATGAAAGGCATGGTCGGCATGGCCGCCCGCGTCTTCGCCACCATGTCCCGCGCTGGCATCTCGGTAGTGCTGATCACCCAATCCTCCTCCGAGTACAGCATCAGTTTCTGCGTGCCGCAGAGCGACTGCGCGCGAGCCAAACGGGCGATGGAAGATGAGTTTTACCTCGAGCTGAAAGAGGGGCTGCTGGAGCCGCTGGCCATTATGGAGCGTCTGGCTATTATCTCGGTGGTGGGCGATGGGATGCGCACCCTGCGCGGTATCTCGGCGAAATTTTTTGCCGCGCTGGCCCGCGCCAATATCAATATCGTGGCGATTGCTCAGGGTTCTTCCGAACGCTCCATTTCGGTGGTGGTCAGCAATGACGACGCTACCACCGGCGTGCGCGTGACCCATCAGATGCTGTTCAACACCGACCAGGTGATCGAAGTGTTCGTCATCGGCGTCGGCGGCGTCGGCGGCGCGCTGCTGGAGCAGATCAAACGCCAGCAGAGTTGGCTGAAGAGCAAACATATCGATCTGCGCGTTTGCGGCGTGGCCAACTCTCAGGCGCTGCTGACCAGCGTGCATGGTCTGAATCTGGAAAACTGGAGTGAAGCGCTGGCGGAGGCGAAAGAACCCTTTAATCTTGGCCGCCTGATCCGCCTGGTAAAAGAGTACCACCTGCTGAATCCGGTGATCGTCGACTGTACCTCCAGCCAGGCGGTCGCCGATCAGTACGCCGACTTCCTGCGCGAAGGTTTCCATGTGGTCACGCCGAATAAAAAGGCCAATACCTCTTCACTGGATTACTATCATCAGCTGCGCCACGCGGCGAGCAGCTCGCGCCGCAAGTTCCTCTATGACACGAACGTTGGCGCTGGCCTGCCGGTGATTGAGAACCTGCAGAACCTGCTCAACGCCGGCGATGAACTGCGCCATTTCTCCGGGATCCTTTCCGGTTCGCTGTCGTTTATCTTCGGCAAGCTGGATGAGGGCGTGAGTTTCTCGGCGGCGACGGCAATGGCCCGTGAGATGGGGTATACCGAGCCGGATCCGCGCGACGATTTATCCGGGGTGGACGTCGCGCGTAAGCTGCTGATTCTGGCCCGTGAGACCGGGCGTGAACTGGAGCTGTCGGACATTATCGTCGAGTCGGCGCTGCCGGCGGACTTCGACGCCAGCGGTGATGTCGAGACCTTTATGGCCCGCCTGCCGTCGCTGGATGATGAGTTCGCTTCGCGGATCGCTAAGGCGCGCGATGAAGGTAAAGTCTTGCGCTATGTCGGTAACATCGAAGAGGATGGTACCTGCCGGGTGAAAATTGCCGCCGTTGACGGCAACGATCCGCTGTACAAAGTCAAAAATGGCGAGAACGCGCTGGCCTTTTACAGCCACTATTATCAGCCATTGCCGCTGGTGCTGCGCGGCTATGGTGCCGGGAACGACGTCACGGCGGCCGGCGTATTCGCCGACCTGCTGCGCACCCTTTCCTGGAAGTTAGGAGTTTAAGATGGTCAAAGTATATGCCCCGGCTTCCAGTGCCAATATGAGCGTCGGGTTTGATGTGTTGGGCGCGGCGGTCACGCCGGTCGATGGCACGCTGCTTGGCGACAATGTCACTGTCGAAGCGGCGGAGCAATTTAGCCTGCAGAATCTGGGACGCTTCGCCAGCAAACTGCCGACGGCGCCGCAAGAGAACATTGTTTACCAGTGCTGGGAAAGCTTTTGCCGGGAGATCGGTAAGACGGTGCCGGTGGCGATGACGCTGGAAAAAAACATGCCGATTGGTTCCGGGCTGGGTTCCAGCGCCTGCTCGGTGGTCGCCGCGCTGGTGGCGATGAACGAGTTTTGCGGTAAGCCGCTGAACGAGACGCGCATGCTGGCGCTGATGGGGGAGATGGAAGGGCGTATCTCCGGCAGCATTCACTACGACAACGTGGCGCCGTGCTATCTTGGCGGCATGCAGTTGATGATCGAAGAGAATGGGATTATCAGCCAGCAGGTGCCCGGGTTTGATGAGTGGCTGTGGGTGCTGGCCTATCCGGGGATTAAAGTCTCCACCGCCGAAGCGCGGGCGATTCTGCCGGCGCAGTACCGCCGTCAGGATTGTATAGCCCATGGTCGCCACCTCGCGGGCTTTATTCATGCCTGCTACACCCGCCAGCCGCAGCTGGCGGCAAAATTGATGAAAGATGTGATTGCCGAACCGTACCGAACCAAACTGCTGCCGGGCTTTAGCGAAGCGCGTCAGGCGGCCATGGAGATGGGCGCCCAGGCTTGCGGCATCTCCGGCTCTGGCCCAACGCTGTTCGCGTTGTGCGATAAGCCGGACACCGCACAGCGCGTCGCCGACTGGCTTGGCGCGCACTATCTACAGAATCAGGAAGGCTTTGTTCATATTTGCCGGCTGGATACGGCGGGCGCACGCGTAGTGGGATAACCAATGAAACTGTATAACTTAAAAGATCACAATGAGCAGGTCAGCTTTGCGCAGGCCGTTACCCAGGGACTTGGCAAGCATCAGGGCCTGTTCTTTCCGCACGATCTGCCGGAATTCAGCCTGACTGAAATCGACGATATGCTGGCGCAGGACTTTGTCACCCGCAGCGCCAAAATTTTATCCGCCTTTATCGGCGATGAGATCCCGCAGGATGTCCTGCAGCAGCGGGTCCGCGCGGCGTTTGCGTTTCCGGCGCCGGTGAGCAAGGTTCAGGAGGATGTCGGCTGTCTGGAACTGTTCCATGGCCCCACGCTGGCGTTCAAGGATTTCGGCGGCCGCTTTATGGCGCAGATGCTGACCCACATTGCGGGCGACAAGCCGGTCACCATCCTCACGGCGACCTCTGGCGATACCGGGGCGGCGGTGGCGCATGCTTTCTATGGTCTGCCGAACGTTAAGGTGGTGATCCTCTATCCGCGCGGCAAGATCAGCCCGCTGCAGGAGAAGCTGTTCTGTACTCTCGGCGGCAACATCGAAACCGTGGCGATTGACGGCGACTTCGACGCCTGCCAGGCGCTGGTGAAGCAGGCGTTTGACGATGAAGAACTGAAGGCGACGCTGGGGCTGAACTCGGCTAACTCCATTAACATCAGCCGCCTGCTGGCGCAGATCTGCTACTACTTCGAAGCGGCGGCGCAGCTGCCGCAGGAAGCCCGCAATCAGCTGGTGATTTCTGTGCCGAGCGGCAACTTCGGCGATCTGACCGCCGGTCTGCTGGCGAAGTCGCTGGGTCTGCCGATCAAACGCTTTATCGCTGCCACCAACGCCAACGACACTGTTCCGCGCTATCTGCAGGGCGGCGAGTGGGCGCCAAAAGCCACCCAGGCGACGCTGTCCAACGCCATGGACGTCAGCCAGCCGAACAACTGGCCGCGTGTCGAAGAGCTGTTCCGCCGTAAAATCTGGCGTCTCAGCGAGCTGGGCTATGCCGCGGTCGATAATGAGACCACCAAAGCGGCAATGCGCGAGCTGAAGGCCATCGGCTACATCTCTGAGCCGCACGCGGCGATTGCCTGGCGCGCGCTGCGCGATCAGCTGCAGCCGGGAGAGTACGGTCTCTTCCTCGGTACTGCGCATCCGGCGAAGTTCAAAGAGAGCGTGGAGGAGATCCTGCAGGAGACCCTGCCGCTGCCGAAAGAGCTGGCCGACCGCGCCGACCTGCCGCTGCTGTCTCACAACCTGCCGGCGGATTTCGCCGCGCTGCGTAAGCTGATGATGGGCTAAATCCTTACCGTCCCCCTGTCGCGTCGAACGCCGCAGGGGGACGCTTACTTACTGCTCGTGGCGTTTAAACACCAGTTCGCCTTTCTCCGAAGCCTCCGCATCAAAGAAATAGCCTTCGCTATTAAAGGATTTCAGCTGCTCCGGCTGGGTTAAGCGATTTTCAATAATGTAGCGGCTCATCAGGCCACGGGCTTTCTTGGCATAGAAGCTGATCACTTTGAATTTGCCGTTCTTCTCATCTAGGAAGACCGGCTTGATCAGCTGGCCCTGCAATTTTTGCGTTTTCACCGATTTAAAATACTCATCGGAAGCCAGGTTGATGACGATATCGTCGCCCTGAGCCTGCAGCGCCTGATTCAGCTTCTCGGTAATGGTATCGCCCCAGAACTGGTACAGATCTTTACCGCGCGGGTTTTCCAGACGGATCCCCATCTCCAGGCGGTAGGGCTGCATCAGGTCCAGCGGGCGCAGCACGCCATACAGGCCGGAGAGCATGCGCAGGTGTCGCTGGGCGAAGTCAAAGTCGTCCTCAGTGAGCGTCTCTGCCTGCAGGCCGGTGTAGACATCGCCCTTAAAGGCGAGGATCGCCTGGCGGGCGTTTTGCGGCGTGAAGTCAGGGTGCCAGTCGTGGAAACGGGTGGCGTTCAGATCCGCCAGCTTGTCGCTGATGCTCATCAGCTTGCCGATTTGCGGCGCGGTCAGCTGACGGGCGATGCTGATAAGCTCTTGAGAATACTCGAGGAGTTCGGGCTGGGTATAGCGAGTCGTTGCCAGCGGGCTTTGATAATCGAGCGTTTTAGCAGGTGAAATCAGAATCAGCATATCCAGTCCTTGCAGGTAATTTCGACGAATTTTAACAAAAAAAGTGCATGGTGGGATCGATAGCTGCGATTGCCGCGTTATTCGCGCGGCAGTTCATTCCACGCGCCCGGGGCCAGCTGCTGGTGAATCTCGGGATAGCGCGATGCATCAAAAGTGGGCTGGATGCCCAGCTGGCGCTGACGCAGATAATCACTGGCGATAATTCGCACCGTCGGGGAGAGCAGCAGGATGGCCGTCAGGTTGGTCATCGCCATCAGCGCCATAATGATATCCGCGCTCTGCCAGACGACCGGCAGGCTAACCAGGGTCCCCAACAGCACCATCAGGACGGTGAGTATTCGCAGACCCCAGATATAACGCGGCTTATCCAGATGCAGAAAGATCAGATTATTTTCCGCATACACGTAGTTGGCCACGATAGAGCTAAAAGCGAACAGCAGCACGATGAGGGCGATAAAATCCGCTCCCCAGCCGCCGACCAGCACACTCATCGCGTGTTGCAAGTCCTGAATACCATTGAGCGTATATTCATTGTCGGGCCGCGGCGCCAGCATGACGATAATCGCGCTGGCGGTACAGATCACGATGGTATCGATAAACACGCCTATCATCTGCACGATACCCTGCGCCGCCGGGTGCGGCGGCCATGAGGCGGCGGCTGCGGCGGCGTTAGGCGAAGAGCCCATCCCTGCTTCATTGGAGAACATGCCGCGCTGAAAGCCGCTGGTCAGCGCCTGGCTGATGGTGTAGCCCACCGCGCCGGCGGCGGCTTCCTGCCAGCCGAAGGCGCAGCGAAAGATGGTGGCGAAAATCGTCGGCAGGGCGGTGATATGCCACAGGCCGATAAGCAGGCTGGTGGCGATCCACAGCAGCGCCATGATGGGCACTATCCACTGCATCAGGCGCGCCACGCCGCGTAAACCGCGGAGGATGGCCAGCAGAACGACAACGGCCAGCACGCCGCCGCTGACCGCCGCCGGCAGATCGAACGCATAGCGCAGGGCATGGGCCACGGAGTTAGCCTGCACGGTATTGAAGATAAAACCATAGGCCAGCAGCAGGAGGATCGAAAACAGCACGCCCATCCAGCGCATGCCGAGCCCGCGCGCCATATACCAGGCCGGGCCGCCGCGAAACTGGCCGCGGCTATCGCGTTCTTTATACAACTGGGCAAGGGAACATTCGGCGAAGCTGCTGGCCATGCCGAGCAGGGCGGAGACCCACATCCAGAATACCGCTCCTGGTCCGCCGGCGGCGATGGCCAGCGTGACGCCGGCAAGATTACCGCTGCCAACCCGGGCGGCAAGACTGGTACATAACGCCTGAAAAGAGGTTAAACCGCCCGGCTGCGGGTGCAGGCTTTTTTTCAGACTGCGGCTAAATTTGCGCACGTAACGGAACTGAATACCCCGGGTTTGCCAGCTAAACCAGATGCCGGCGCCCAGTAGCAGATAAATCATCACTGAGCCCCAGAGTATTTCATTGATAAATGAGAGAAAATCAGGCATTAAACATCCTCTTGTCCATGCCGGCACGCCAGTGTAAGCGTTACCAATTAAGTGACAATCCTTGCGCTTTCAGCAAATTAATCTGCATAGTTTATCACACTCTGCGCTCTTCTCTCGTCGGCGGTTGCGCTGACCCGGCAGCGTGTTATCATCTGGGCAGACCGGTTACATCCCCTTAACTGCTGTTTAAGAGAAATATATCATGACGGATAAATTAACTTCTCTGCGTCAGTACACTACTGTCGTCGCTGACACCGGAGATATTGCGGCAATGAAGCTGTATCAGCCTCAGGATGCCACCACCAACCCTTCCCTGATCCTCGGCGCGGCTCAGATCCCTGAGTACCGTAAGCTGATTGACGACGCTGTGGCCTGGGCTCGTAGCCAGAGCAGCGATCGCGCACAGCAGATCCTTGATGCTTCCGATAAGCTGGCGGTGAACATCGGTCTCGAAATCCTGAAACTGATCCCGGGCCGTATCTCCACCGAAGTGGATGCGCGTCTCTCCTATGATACTGAAGCGTCTATCGCCAAAGCCAAGCGCATTATCAAGCTGTATAACGACGCGGGCATCAGCAACGATCGTATTCTGATCAAGCTGGCTTCCACCTGGCAGGGCATTCGCGCCGCTGAGCAGCTGGAAAAAGAAGGCATCAACTGCAACCTGACCCTGCTGTTCTCCTTCGCTCAGGCTCGTGCTTGCGCCGAAGCGGGCGTCTTCCTGATTTCGCCGTTCGTTGGTCGTATCCTCGACTGGTACAAAGCCAACACCGACAAGAAGGAGTACGCGCCGGCAGAAGATCCGGGCGTGGTTTCCGTCAGCGAAATCTACGAGTACTACAAGCAGCACGGTTATGAAACCGTAGTGATGGGCGCCAGCTTCCGTAACGTTGGTGAAATTCTCGAACTGGCTGGCTGTGACCGCCTGACCATCGCCCCGGCGCTGCTGAAAGAGCTGTCCGAGAGCGAAGGCGCCGTTGAGCGTAAACTGGTGTATACCGGTGAAGTGAAAGCGCGTCCGGAGCGTATTACCGAATCTGAGTTCCTGTGGCAGCATAACCAGGATCCGATGGCGGTAGACAAACTGGCGGAAGGTATCCGTAAGTTTGCGATCGACCAGGAAAAACTGGAAAAAATGATCGGCGAACTGCTGTAATCCCGCAAGTGGCCGACGCCCGTCGGCCACATTACACTGTCTGTCCCGCCAGCAGCAGTGTATCATTTCGTTTAACGCTACAGTTTGAACGGAATAACCATGAATACCTTACGAATCGGCTTAGTTTCCATTTCCGATCGCGCCTCCAGCGGCGTCTATCAGGACAAAGGCATCCCGGCACTGGAAGAGTGGCTGGCGCGTGCCCTCACTACCCCTTTTGAACTGCAGACTCGCCTGATTCCGGATGAGCAGGTCATTATTGAGCAAACGCTGTGCGAACTGGTTGACGAGATGGGGTGCCACCTGGTGCTGACCACCGGCGGAACCGGCCCTGCGCGTCGCGATGTGACGCCCGACGCCACGCTGGCGATTGCCGATCGCGAGATGCCGGGCTTCGGCGAGCAAATGCGCCAGGTTAGCCTACACTTTGTGCCGACGGCGATCCTTTCCCGGCAGGTCGGGGTGATCCGCAAGCAGGCGCTGATCCTCAATCTACCCGGACAACCGAAAGCGATTCAGGAGACCCTGGAAGGGGTGAAAGATGCTGACGGCAACGTGCTGGTGCACGGTATTTTCGCAAGTGTACCTTATTGTGTACAGTTGCTGGAGGGGCCTTATGTGGAAACCGATGGCCGTGTGGTAGAAGCATTTCGTCCAAAAAGCGCCAGACGCGAAACTTTATCCTGAATTTGATGCATTTGTGACATAACCTGCATCGCTGATGGTGTGCCGTTTTATTTACGATATAGTGCTGTTTACTTTACACACTATAAAATACGCTGCACACCTCAGGATGAAATCGCGTTATGTCATATGCAAACCGACCGCTCAACCGCCAGGATTATAAAACGCTAACGCTGGCCGCCCTTGGCGGCGCGCTGGAGTTTTATGATTTTATCATCTTCGTTTTCTTCGCCGCCGTCGTCGGCGAGCTCTTCTTCCCCGCGGATATTCCGGAATGGCTGCGCCAGGTACAGACCTTTGGCATTTTCGCCGCCGGTTACCTGGCGCGTCCGCTGGGGGGGATCATCATGGCCCACTTTGGCGATCTGGTAGGGCGTAAGAAAATGTTTACCCTCAGCATTCTGCTGATGGCGGTGCCGACCCTGGCGATTGGTCTGCTGCCGACCTACAGCTCGGTGGGTATCGTCGCGCCGCTGCTGTTGCTGCTGATGCGTATTCTGCAGGGGGCGGCGATCGGCGGCGAGGTGCCTGGCGCCTGGGTGTTTGTCGCCGAGCATGTTCCGGAAAAACGCATTGGTATCGCCTGCGGCACGCTGACGGCCGGCCTGACCGTAGGCATCCTGCTGGGATCGGTGGTGGCGACGCTTATCAACACCAGCCTGACGCCGCAGGGGATCCACGACGGCGGCTGGCGGATCCCCTTCCTGCTGGGGGGCGTATTTGGCCTGGTGGCGATGTATCTGCGCCGCTGGCTGCAGGAGACGCCGATTTTTCTTGAGATGCAGCAGCGCAAAGCGCTGGCGCAGGAACTGCCGGTAAAGGCGGTCGTCCTCAAGCACCAGAAGGCGGTGGCGGTCTCTATGCTGCTGACCTGGCTGCTGTCGGCAGGCGTGGTGGTGGTGATCCTGATGTCGCCGGTCTGGCTACAGAAACACTATGGCTTCGCCCCGGCGATGACCCTGCAGGCCAACAGCATTGCCACGATTATGTTGTGCATCGGCTGTCTGCTCGCCGGGCTGGCGGCGGACCGCTTCGGCGCCAGCCGCACCTTTATCGTCGGCAGCCTGCTGCTGGCGGTTGCCAGCTGGGCATTTTATCACCTGTCCGGCGCCAGCCCGCAGCGGCTGTTTCTGCTGTACGGTACGGTGGGACTCTGCGTGGGCGTGGTGGGGGCGGTGCCTTATGTCATGGTGCGGGCCTTCCCGGCGGAAGTGCGCTTCACCGGCATTTCCTTTTCCTACAACCTGTCGTACGCGATTTTTGGCGGCCTGACGCCGATTGCCGTCACGATGCTGATGGGGGTGTCGCCGATGGCCCCGGCCTGGTATGTTCTGGCCTTGTCGCTGATGGGCTTGGGATTAGGTATCTGGCTGCGTCAGGGGCTGACGGCGGCGAGGTTGCCGGAAGGGGAGCTGCAGCGCTAAGCAGGGTTTACCGATGATGACCAGCCGCCGCCCTGTCACAGGGCGGCGGCGGAAGATTAACGCGGTTCGCCGATCGGCAACACGGTGCGGCCGAACTGCTCGTTCAGCACTTCGCCCATCGCCAGGTAAATGGCGCTGGCGCCGCAGATCAGGCCGATCCAGCCGGCTACTTTCACGATGCCTTCGTTATCTACCAGATGCCCAATCGCCAGCAGCGCGAACAGCACCGTCAGGCTCAGGAACACGAACTGCAGCATACGTGCGGCTTTCAGCGTGCCGAAGAACATGAACAACGTAAAAATACCCCACAGGCCGAGATACATGCCGAGGAAGTGCGCGTTCGGCGCATCAGCCAGGCCCATTTTCGGCATCAGAAGGATAGCAACCAGCGTCAGCCAGAAGCTGCCGTAGGAGGTAAAAGCGGTCAAGCCAAAGGTGTTGCCTTTTTTGTATTCCAGCAGGCCGGCAAAAATTTGCGCAATGCCACCGTAAAAAATGCCCATCGCCAGGATAGCTACATCGAATGCGAAGAGGCCGCTATTCGCCAGATTAAGCAGAATAGTGGTCATGCCGAAGCCCATAAGGCCCAGCGGTGCCGGATTAGCCAACTTAGTGTTGCCCATAATTCCTCAAAATTATCATTAAAAGGGAAGCATTACCCCGCGACTTGGCGGCGGGGCGCGGCATAATAATGAGGCGCGTAAAGGCTGTCTATGATCTGGCGGGGTATTTTTCACCAATTTCAGTTGCGCCCGACGACGAGTGGAGCATTTGTCGTAAACAGGCAATTTGCAGGACCGCGGGGATGGTGACCCGATAAGCGCTGCCGCTCACCGCTTTCACGCTGTTCAGCGCGGCGCCAAGCGGCCCCCCCAGCCCGGCGCCGCGTACCAGGCCATGACCGATGACGCTCACGGCGGCGTGCGTGCGCAGGATGGCGGTTAACCGCTCATCCAGTAGCAGGGCAACGCCTTCACTCAGCTTGCGGCGTCTCAACAGATGGGGCAGCAGGCTTTCCAGCTCAAGACTCCGGCACTCCACCGCGGCGAGAAACTGCGTTTTTTGTTCCGCATCCAGCTTATTCCAGCTGTGCTGCAGAAAATGCGTCAACAACTGTTGCTCGATCTGCGGCGTCGTCATCTGTTTATCGACCTTTGCCTTCAGCCTCTTACACACATCCAGCAGGATGGCGCGATAAAATTTGCCATGGCGGCGCAGCGTATTGGCGATGCTGTCGCCGCCGAAATGCTGTAGCTCGCCGGCGATCAACTGCCAGTTGCGGCGATAGCGCTCCGGGTGGCCCTCCATAGACAGAAAGGTTTCGTTGCGCAGCAGCGTACTGGAGAGACGGGGTTTGCCATTTTCCCCGTGGGTCAGAATACGGGTAAACGCTTCCAGATGCGCCTCGCTGCACTCAGGCAGAAAGGCGAGATCGTCATCATCCAGATAATTAATACGCATAACGTTTTCTCTCGGGCAGGGGACGACGTTAGTCGTCGCCGATAATTTTCAGTGAGGCCATATCTGAGGAATTGACCGTGTGGCCTGAGAAGGCGATTTTTTTCACACAGCGCTTGTTGTCGTTATCGCTGTTGAGGGTGATCCAGCCGGTGGTGTTGCCCTCTTTGATCCCGGCGGGTACGTTCAGCGTGTGGCTGGCGCCGTGGCTGGCCTTAAAGTAGACGGTTGCTCCGAAGAGCTGTATATCGCCGCGCTCGGCGCTGAGCTGAATACGTTTGACCACCCGGCAGACGGGGAGCTTCAGCGTCAGATCGTTGGTCTCATTGCGCGGCATGGCGATCACGCCGAGGATCTTATGGTCGTTGGCGGCCGCCGAGGTGATAACTGACACGCTAAGGATAAGCCCCGCTGAAAGCCGGAATAGTGATTTCATTAATCTGTCCCCTGAATAAGTAAAGTGCGAGGGCGGGGATCTTATCACTGCGAAAACGGGGCTTTTAGCGCACAAGTATTGCGTTTTATGTCAATGATATTATGAATATATTTGGTTTTTTTATTCGCTATTTGTATGGGTGATTCGCCATCTTTTTTGCCGCCCGGCAATATCCTTTGCTGAGCCATCGGCGACAGGGGGCGAGGGCGTCGGCTGGTCCCCGGCAAAAAATTTTTCTACTTGCCCCTTGATGCCGGAGTGGGCGACCCCATCTTGTAGTCAACCGCAGTGAAGAACCTGAAAAAAAATGATGTCTGGGCAGTTGAAACCGCAGGTTTCGCCCTTATTACAGGTTCACAACCACATGTTGATCGAATTTTTAGTGGAGACGTTTAGATGGGTAAAATTATTGGTATCGACCTGGGTACTACCAACTCTTGTGTAGCGATTATGGATGGCACTACTGCACGCGTGCTGGAGAACGCCGAAGGCGATCGCACCACGCCTTCTATCATTGCCTATACCCAGGATGGTGAAACTCTGGTTGGTCAGCCGGCTAAACGTCAGGCAGTGACAAACCCGCAAAACACCCTGTTTGCGATTAAACGCCTGATTGGCCGCCGCTTCCAGGACGAAGAAGTTCAGCGTGACGTTTCTATCATGCCATACAAAATTGTTGCCGCAGACAATGGCGACGCATGGCTGGATGTGAAAGGCACCAAAACTGCACCGCCGCAGATCTCTGCTGAAGTGCTGAAAAAAATGAAGAAAACGGCTGAAGATTACCTGGGTGAACCGGTAACTGAAGCGGTTATCACCGTACCGGCTTACTTCAACGATGCGCAACGTCAGGCCACCAAAGATGCTGGCCGTATCGCCGGTCTGGAAGTCAAACGTATCATCAACGAACCGACCGCGGCCGCGCTGGCGTACGGTCTGGATAAAGAAGTGGGCAACCGTACTATCGCGGTTTACGACCTCGGTGGTGGTACTTTCGATATCTCTATTATCGAAATCGACGAAGTGGATGGCGAAAAAACCTTCGAAGTACTGGCGACCAACGGTGACACCCACCTGGGCGGCGAAGACTTCGATACCCGTCTGATCAACTACCTCGTTGATGAATTTAAGAAAGATCAGGGCATTGACCTGCGCAACGACCCGCTGGCGATGCAGCGTCTGAAAGAAGCCGCTGAGAAAGCGAAGATTGAACTGTCTTCTGCTCAGCAGACCGACGTTAACCTGCCGTACATCACTGCAGATGCGACCGGTCCGAAACACATGAACATCAAAGTGACTCGCGCGAAACTGGAAAGCCTGGTAGAAGACTTGGTTAACCGTTCCATCGAGCCGCTGAAAGTAGCCCTGCAGGATGCCGGTCTGTCCGTTTCCGATATCAACGACGTGATCCTCGTTGGTGGTCAGACTCGTATGCCGATGGTGCAGAAGAAAGTGGCCGAGTTCTTTGGTAAAGAACCGCGTAAAGACGTTAACCCGGATGAAGCCGTGGCGATCGGTGCTGCCGTTCAGGGCGGTGTACTGACTGGTGATGTGAAAGACGTTCTGCTGCTCGACGTGACCCCGCTGTCGCTGGGTATCGAAACCATGGGCGGCGTGATGACTGCGCTGATCAGCAAAAACACCACCATCCCGACCAAGCACAGCCAGGTGTTCTCTACCGCTGAAGACAACCAGTCTGCGGTCACCATCCATGTGCTGCAGGGTGAGCGTAAACGCGCGTCTGATAACAAATCTCTGGGTCAGTTTAACCTGGATGGTATCAACCCGGCGCCGCGCGGCATGCCGCAGATCGAAGTGACCTTTGACATCGATGCTGACGGTATCCTGCACGTCTCCGCGAAAGACAAAAACAGCGGTAAAGAGCAGAAGATCACCATCAAAGCCTCTTCCGGTCTGAATGAAGAAGAAATTCAGAAAATGGTTCGCGAAGCGGAAGCTAACGCCGAATCTGACCGTAAGTTCGAAGAGCTGGTACAGACCCGCAACCAGGGCGACCATCTGCTGCACAGCACTCGCAAGCAGGTTGAAGAAGCAGGCGATAAACTGCCGGCTGACGACAAAACTGCCATCGAGTCTGCGCTGACCGCGCTGGAAACTTCGCTGAAAGGTGAAGACAAAGCGGACATCGAAGCGAAAATGCAGGCGCTGGCGCAGGCTTCCCAGAAGCTGATGGAAATCGCCCAGCAGCAGCATGCTCAGCAGCAGGCGGGTTCCGCTGACGCTCAGGCGAGCAACGCGAAAGACGACGATGTTGTCGACGCTGAGTTCGAAGAAGTGAAAGATAAAAAATAATCGCCCTTTGAACGGGTAAAACACTGGCACGGGCGAAGAGGTTTCCTCTCCGCCCGTGCACGCATGTTAAGGGGCTGAAAAACACCGATGGCAAAGCAAGATTACTACGAGATTTTAGGCGTCTCCAAAACAGCGGAAGAGCGTGAAATCAAAAAGGCTTATAAGCGCCTGGCCATGAAGTATCACCCGGACCGCAACCAGGGTGATAAAGAGGCCGAAGCCAAATTTAAAGAAATCAAAGAAGCGTATGAAATCCTGACTGATGCCCAGAAGCGTGCGGCCTACGATCAGTACGGCCACGCGGCCTTTGAGCAGGGCGGCATGGGCGGCGGCGGCGGTTTTGGCGGCGGTGCGGACTTCAGCGATATCTTTGGCGATGTTTTCGGCGATATCTTTGGCGGCGGACGTGGCCGGCAGCGCGCGGCGCGCGGCGCCGATCTCCGTTACAACATGGAGCTGACGCTGGAAGAAGCGGTACGTGGCGTCACCAAAGAGATCCGTATTCCGACGCTGGAAGAGTGCGACGTCTGCCACGGCAGCGGCGCCAAAGCTGGCAGCAAACCGCAAACCTGTCCGACCTGTCATGGCGCAGGCCAGGTCCAGATGCGTCAGGGCTTCTTTGCGGTACAGCAGACCTGTCCGCACTGTCAGGGACGCGGTACGCTGATTAAAGATCCGTGCAATAAATGTCATGGTCACGGCCGCGTTGAGAAGACCAAAACCCTGTCGGTTAAAATCCCGGCGGGCGTGGATACCGGGGACCGGATCCGTCTGGCGGGTGAAGGTGAAGCCGGCGAGCATGGCGCACCGGCAGGCGATCTGTACGTTCAGGTTCAGGTGAAGCAGCACGCTATCTTTGAGCGTGAAGGCAATAACCTGTACTGCGAAGTGCCGATCAACTTCACCATGGCAGCGCTGGGCGGCGAGATTGAGGTCCCGACGCTCGACGGCCGCGTCAATCTCAAGATTCCGGGCGAAACCCAGACCGGCAAACTGTTCCGCATGCGCGGCAAAGGCGTGAAATCCGTTCGCGGCGGCGCGCAGGGCGATCTGCTGTGCCGGGTGGTGGTGGAGACGCCGGTGGGGCTGAACGAGAAGCAGAAGCAGCTGCTGAAAGAGCTGCAGGAAAGCTTCGGCGGCCCGACCGGGGAAAACAACAGCCCGCGTTCGAAAAGCTTCTTCGACGGTGTGAAGAAGTTCTTCGACGATTTGACCCGCTAATTCCGCTTTCGCTGACTCCTGGCCCGGGCCTTTGCTGCCCGGGCTTTTTTTGTCTTATCGCTCCTCTTTGATTCGTAAAAATCGAATGTTTACTCAACTTAAATCTGATTTTTTCGAGTTATCAGTTTGTGTATTATGCTTTTATCGAGTTATTCACCAACAGGATGAAAGTAAAAGTGAAACATCTGCAACGATTCTTCAGTAGCGATGCTTCCGGCGGCATTGTCTTAATCATCGCCGCGGTGCTGGCGATGGTCATGGCCAATACCAGCGTGACCAGCGGTCTGTATCACTCCTTCCTTGATACGCCTGTACAGCTGCGGGTGGGGGCGCTGGAGATCAACAAGAATATGCTGCTCTGGATCAATGATGCCCTGATGGCGGTGTTCTTCTTGCTGATTGGCCTCGAGGTCAAACGCGAGCTGATTCAGGGCTCGCTGGCGAGTCGTCGTCAGGCGGTCTTTCCAGTGATTGCCGCGCTCGGCGGGATGATCGTCCCGGCGCTGGTCTATCTGGCCTTTAACGCTCAGGATCCTGTCGCCAGAGAGGGATGGGCGATCCCGGCAGCGACGGATATTGCCTTTGCCCTTGGCGTGCTGGCGCTGTTAGGCAGCCGCGTCCCGACGGCGCTAAAGATTTTCCTGATGGCGCTGGCGATCATTGATGACCTGGGGGCTATCGTGATTATCGCGCTGTTTTATACCCACGACCTGTCAATGCTCTCGCTGGGCGTGGCGGCGGCGGCGATTGCGGTGCTGGTGGCCCTGAATCTGAGCGGCGTGCGGCGCACTGGGATCTATATTCTGGTCGGCGCGGTGCTGTGGACGGCGGTGCTGAAGTCCGGCGTTCACGCGACGCTTGCCGGAGTCATCGTCGGCTTTATGATTCCGTTACAGGAAAAGCAGGGTAAATCCCCGGCCAAAGCGCTTGAGCATGTCCTGCACCCGTGGGTCGCGTTTATGATCCTACCGCTGTTTGCCTTTGCCAACGCGGGTGTCTCGTTGCAGGGGGTCACACTTGATGGACTGACGTCGCTGCTGCCTCTGGGCATCATGGCCGGCCTGTTTATCGGTAAGCCGCTGGGGATCAGCCTGTTCTGCTGGCTGGCCCTGAAGCTGAAGTGGGCCTCGCTGCCGGAGGGGACCACCTGCGGGCAGATTATGGCGGTGGGTATCCTGTGCGGGATTGGCTTTACGATGTCGATTTTTATCGCCAGTCTCGCCTTTGGCAACGTGGATCCCGCGTTGATCAACTGGGCCAAGCTTGGCATCTTGATCGGCTCAGTGTTATCGGCCGTCACCGGATACCTCATACTGCGTCAGCGCGCGACGGATACTCGCCTCGCGGTATAACCTTTCTGCGGAGGGCCTCTCCGGCCCTCCAGGACATTATCAGGGAGAGAAGCATGTCACATATCAACTACAACCATCTGTACTACTTCTGGCACGTCTATAAAGAAGGGTCTGTCGTGGGCGCGGCGGAGGCGCTGTTTCTGACGCCGCAGACCATTACCGGGCAGATCAAAGCGCTGGAGGAGCGTCTGCAGGGTAAATTATTCAAGCGCAAGGGAAGAGGGCTGGAGCCGAGCGAGCTCGGGGAGTTGGTCTTCCGCTATGCCGACCGGATGTTTACCCTGAGCCAGGAGATGCTCGACATCGTCAACTATCGCAAAGAGTCTAATCTGCTGTTTGACGTCGGCGTGGCCGATGCGCTCTCGAAGCGGCTGGTCAGCGGCGTGCTGGATGCCGCCGTTGTCGAAAGCGAGCAGATTCATCTGCGCTGTTTTGAATCCACCCATGAGCTGCTGCTGGAGCAGTTGAGCCAGCATAAGCTCGATATGATTATCTCTGACTGCCCGATCGACTCGACGCAGCAGGAAGGGCTGTTTTCGGTGAAGATTGGCGAGTGTAGCGTCAGCTTCTGGTGTATGAACCCGGCGCCGACGAAGCCGTTCCCGGCTTGTCTCGAAGAGCGACGGCTGCTAATCCCCGGCCGACGATCGATGCTGGGACGTAAGCTGCTGAACTGGATTAATGTGCAGGGGCTGAAGGTGGAGATTCTCGGCGAGTTTGACGACGCGGCGCTCATGAAAGCCTTTGGCGCTGCGCATAATGCGATATTTGTCGCGCCGACGCTCTACGCGCATGATTTCTATCATGATGAATCGATTGTCGAAATTGGCCGCATGGATAGCGTGATGGAGGAGTATCACGCTATTTTCGCCGAACGGATGATTCAGCATCCGGCGGTACAGCGCATCTGCAATCGCGATTATTCGTCGCTGTTTACTGAACCCAGATAGCCGGAAAGCGTGGCTGGCGTGGCTCAGGTCGCGCCAGGGCGGGGAAGATGACAGGCATAAAAAAACCCGCTTTCGCGGGTTTTTTCACAAAGCGACAACAAGCAGCGATTAAGCCAGTTTGTTGATCTGAGCGGTCAGGTTAGCCTTATGACGCGCAGCTTTGTTTTTGTGGATCAGACCTTTAGCAGCCTGACGGTCCACGATCGGTTGCATTTCGTTAAATGCTTTTTGTGCAGCAGCTTTGTCGCCAGCTTCGATAGCTGCGTATACTTTCTTGATGAAAGTACGCATCATAGAGCGACGGCTAGCGTTGTGCTTGCGAGCCTTTTCAGACTGAACGGCGCGCTTCTTAGCTGATTTGATATTAGCCAAGGTCCAACTCCCAAATGTGTTCTATATGGACAATTCAAAGGCCGAGGAATATGCCCGTTTAGCCTTCTTTTGTCAATGGATTTGTGCAAATAAGCGCCGTTTAACACCACAGCGCTTCATTACGTAGTGATGGCGCAAGATTCTACCAGCTTGTTGCAGGCGAATACAGCTTTTCCACCATAAAAATCGCCGGGGGCGGGCGGTTTTCCCGCTTACCCGCGCTGAGTGAATGAATTCCTGAGAACTTTCGTTGCCGAGGAGCAATCGCTGGTTAACGTTGACAGTTGTACAAGGTATACTCGGACGATTTTCACTGTTTTGAGCCAGACATGAAGCTGATACGCGGCATACATAATCTCAGTCAGGCCCCGCACGGGTGCGTGCTGACCATTGGCAATTTTGACGGCGTGCATCGTGGGCATCAGGCGCTGCTGCAGCGATTGCGCGAAGAGGGCCGCCAGCGCGGTTTACCGGTGGTGGTGATGATTTTCGAACCCCAGCCGCTCGAGCTTTTTGCCGCCGATAAAGCCCCGGCGCGGTTGACCCGCCTGCGTGAAAAGCTGAGCTATCTGGCTGAAAGCGGGGTCGACTATGTGCTGTGCGTTCGCTTCGACCGCCGGTTCGCCGCGCTGACGGCGCAGGATTTTATCAGTGAACTGCTGGTGCGCCGCCTGGGCGTGCAGTTCCTTGCCGTCGGTGACGATTTCCGCTTTGGCGCTGGTCGCCAGGGGGATTTCTTGTTATTACAAAAGGCGGGGGCGGAATACGGCTTCGACGTCACCAGCACCCAAACCTTCTGCGAAGGCGGGGTGCGGATCAGCAGCACGGCGGTGCGTCAGGCGCTGGCCGATGACGATCTTCTTCTTGCGGAGACGCTGCTCGGCCATCCGTTTAGCATTTCCGGACGTGTCGTGCATGGCGACGAACTGGGCCGTACCATAGGTTTTCCGACGGCGAACTTACCGCTGCGTCGTCAGGTTTCCCCGGTTAAAGGGGTCTATGCGGTAGAAGTGACAGGTCTGGGCGACAAACCGATCGCCGGTGTCGCCAATATTGGCACCCGTCCAACGGTAGCGGGCGTGCGTCAGCAGCTCGAAGTGCATCTGTTGGACGTTGTAATGGACCTCTACGGTCGCCATATCAATGTAGTACTGCGTAAAAAGATACGTAATGAGCAGCGGTTTGCGTCGCTGGACGAGCTGAAGGCGCAAATCGCACGTGATGAGTTAACGGCCCGCGAATTATTTGGGCTGACCAGCCAGGCCTGAGCCACTGGTGTTTATCAAACCGAAATACGGAACCGAGAATCTGATGAGTGACTATAAATCGACCCTGAATTTGCCGGAAACAGGGTTCCCTATGCGTGGCGACCTCGCCAAACGCGAACCGGGAATGCTGGCGCGTTGGACCGATGATGACCTGTACGGCATCATTCGTGCAGCCAAAAAAGGCAAAAAAACCTTCATTCTGCATGATGGCCCTCCTTATGCGAATGGCAGCATTCATATTGGTCACTCGGTAAACAAGATTCTGAAAGACATTATCGTTAAGTCCAAAGGACTGACGGGCTATGACTCGCCTTACGTTCCGGGCTGGGACTGCCACGGTCTGCCGATCGAGCTGAAAGTAGAGCAGGAATACGGCAAGCCGGGCGAGAAGTTCACCGCAGCAGAATTCCGCGCCAAGTGCCGCGAATATGCCGCCGAGCAGATCGACGGCCAGCGTAAAGACTTTATTCGCCTCGGCGTGCTGGGCGACTGGTCGCATCCGTACCTGACCATGGACTTCAAAACCGAAGCCAATATCATTCGCGCGCTGGGCAAAATCATCGGCAACGGCCATCTGCATAAAGGCGCCAAGCCGGTGCACTGGTGCGTAGACTGCCGTTCCGCGCTGGCGGAAGCGGAAGTGGAGTATTACGACAAGACTTCCCCATCCATCGACGTGGCGTTCCACGCGGTAGATAAAGCCGCGGTGCTGGCGAAATTCGGCGTCGCCGACGTCAACGGCCCGGTGTCGCTGGTTATCTGGACCACCACTCCGTGGACCCTGCCGGCTAACCGCGCCATCTCCCTGTCGCCGGAGTTCGACTATGCGCTGGTGCAGGTTGACGGTCAGGCGCTGATCCTGGCGAAAGACCTGGTCGAGAGCGTGATGAAGCGCGTTGGCGCGGCCGATTACACCATCCTGGCGGCGGTGAACGGCGCCGAGCTTGAACTGATGCGTTTCCAGCATCCGTTCCTGGATTTCGACGTGCCGGCGATCCTTGGCGACCACGTGACGCTGGATGCCGGTACCGGCGCGGTGCATACCGCCGGCGGCCACGGTCCGGACGACTACACGATCAGCCAGAAATACGGTCTGGAAATCGCTAACCCGGTTGGCCCGGACGGAGCTTATCTGCCAGGCACTTATCCGTCCCTGGACGGTATCAACGTCTTCAAAGCCAACGATATCATCGTTGAGATGCTGCGTGAGCGCGGCGCGCTGCTGCATGTGGAAAAAATGCAGCACAGCTATCCGTGCTGCTGGCGCCACAAGTCGCCGATCATCTTCCGCGCCACCCCGCAGTGGTTCGTGAGCATGGATCAGAAAGGTCTGCGCGCGCAGTCGCTGAAAGAGATCAAAGGCGTGCAGTGGATCCCGGACTGGGGCCAGGCGCGTATCGAATCGATGGTCGCCAACCGTCCTGACTGGTGTATCTCCCGTCAGCGTACCTGGGGCGTGCCGATGTCGCTGTTCGTGCATAAAGAAACCCACGAACTGCACCCGCGTACCCTTGAGTTGATGGAAGAAGTCGCGAAGCGTGTTGAAGTCGACGGCATCCAGGCGTGGTGGGATCTCGATTCCCGCGACATCCTTGGCGATGACGCTGACAGCTACGAGAAAGTGCCGGATACCCTCGACGTCTGGTTTGACTCCGGATCGACCCACTCTTCCGTGGTTGACGTGCGTCCGGAATTCGCCGGTCACGCCGCCGATATGTATCTGGAAGGCTCCGACCAGCATCGTGGCTGGTTCATGTCCTCGCTGATGATTTCCACGGCGATGAAAGGCAAAGCGCCCTATCGTCAGGTACTGACCCACGGCTTCACCGTCGATGGTCAGGGGCGCAAAATGTCCAAGTCTATCGGCAACACCGTTAGCCCGCAGGACGTGATGAACAAGTTGGGCGCCGACATCCTGCGACTGTGGGTGGCTTCCACCGACTACACCGGCGAAATGGCGGTCTCTGACGAGATCCTCAAACGCGCCGCGGACAGCTATCGTCGTATCCGTAACACCGCGCGCTTCCTGCTGGCGAACCTGAACGGTTT
The DNA here is from genome assembly GCF_040064295.1 of Klebsiella sp. JB_Kp031. Classification (NCBI taxonomy): domain Bacteria; kingdom Pseudomonadati; phylum Pseudomonadota; class Gammaproteobacteria; order Enterobacterales; family Enterobacteriaceae; genus Klebsiella; species Klebsiella sp. JB_Kp031. Next base: position 225,619 of record NZ_JBEAJW010000039.1, on the reverse strand, counting down.
CGATCCGGCAAAAGACATGGTCAAACCGGAAGAGATGGTGGTGCTGGATCGCTGGGCGGTCGGCTGCGCGCAGGCGGCACAGGAAGATATCCTGAAAGCCTACGAATCCTACGACTTCCACGAAGTGGTGCAGCGCCTGATGCGCTTCTGCTCCATTGAGATGGGCTCGTTCTACCTCGACATCATCAAAGACCGCCAGTACACCGCTAAGGCGGACAGCGTGGCGCGTCGCAGCTGCCAGACCGCGCTGTTCCACATCGTGGAAGCGCTGGTGCGCTGGATGGCGCCGATCATGTCCTTCACTGCGGACGAAATCTGGGGTTACCTGCCGGGCGAGCGTGAGAAATACGTCTTTACCGGCGAATGGTATCAGGGTCTCTTCGGCCTGGCCGACGACGAAGCGATGAATGACGGCTTCTGGGATGAGCTGCTGAAAGTCCGTGGCGAAGTCAACAAAGTGATCGAGCAGGCGCGTGCGGATAAGAAAGTCGGTGGTTCGCTGGAAGCTGCGGTGACGCTGTATGCTGATGCCGACCTGGCCGCTAAGCTCAACGCACTGGGGGATGAATTGCGATTTGTCCTGTTGACCTCCGGGGCGAACGTCGCAGACTATGCGAGCGCATCTGCTGATGCGCAGCAGAGCGAACTGCTCAAAGGGCTGAAAGTCGCATTGAGTAAAGCTGAAGGTGAGAAATGCCCGCGCTGCTGGCATTACACCACCGATATCGGCAAGGTGGCGGAACACGCGGAAATCTGCGGACGCTGTGTGAGCAACGTCGCCGGTGACGGCGAGCAACGTAAATTCGCCTGATGAGTAAATCGATCTGTTCAACGGGGCTACGCTGGCTGTGGGTGGTCGTAGCCGTGCTGATTATCGATCTGGGCAGCAAATTCCTGATCCTCCAGAACTTCGCTCTGGGGGAGACGGTTCCGCTGTTCCCGTCGCTTAATCTGCATTATGCCCGCAACTATGGCGCGGCCTTTAGCTTCCTCGCCGACAGCGGCGGCTGGCAGCGCTGGTTCTTTTCCGGGATCGCGATCGGCATTTGCGTGGTGCTGACGGTGCTGATGTACCGTTCGAAGGCGACGCAAAAGCTGAACAATATTGCCTACGCCCTGATTATCGGCGGCGCGCTGGGCAACTTGTTCGATCGCCTGTGGCACGGCTTTGTGGTCGATATGATCGACTTCTACGTCGGCGACTGGCACTTCGCCACTTTCAACCTCGCCGATAGCGCTATCTGCATCGGCGCGGCGATGATTGTGCTGGAAGGCTTCTTGCCGAAACCGACCGCAAAAGAGCAGGTGTAAATGTTAATGCCGGGTGGCGCCACGCCTGCCCGGCCTACAGAATGTGTGGTCTCCCGTCGCCCGGTAAGCGTAGCGCCTCCGGGCAACAGGTGACCTAAAACAAGCGAGCAATTTGCATGTCTAAATCCGTACAGAGCAACAGCGCGGTTCTCGTTCACTTCACGCTGAAGCTGGACGATGGATCCACCGCCGAGTCCACCCGTAACAATGGCAAACCGGCGCTGTTTCGCCTCGGCGACACCTCCCTGTCTGAAGGGCTGGAGCAACAGCTTCTTGGTCTGAAAGAGGGCGAGAAAAAGGCCTTTTCGCTGGAGCCTGACGCCGCTTTTGGCGTCCCGAGCCCGGACCTGATTCAGTATTTCTCTCGCCGCGAGTTTATCGACGCCGGCGAGCCGGAGATCGGCGCGATTATGCTCTTTACCGCAATGGATGGCAGCGAAATGCCTGGCGTGATCCGCGAAGTGAACGGCGATTCCATCACCGTCGACTTCAACCATCCGCTGGCCGGGCGCACCGTTCATTTTGATATTGAAGTGCTGGAGATCGATCCGGCGCTGGAGGATTAACATGCAGATCCTGTTGGCTAACCCGCGCGGCTTTTGCGCTGGCGTTGACCGCGCTATCAGCATTGTAGAAAACGCGCTGACGCTGTACGGCGCGCCGATCTATGTTCGTCATGAAGTGGTGCATAACCGCTATGTGGTGGATAGCCTGCGCAAGCGCGGCGCCATATTTATCGAACAGATCAGCGAAGTACCGGACGGCGCGATCCTGATTTTCTCCGCTCACGGCGTATCGCAGGCGGTACGGAATGAAGCGAAGAGCCGCGACCTGACGGTGTTCGACGCCACCTGTCCGCTGGTGACGAAAGTGCATATGGAAGTCGCCCGCGCCAGCCGCCGTGGCGAAGAGTCGATTCTGATCGGCCATGCCGGACACCCGGAAGTCGAAGGCACTATGGGGCAGTACAATAACCCGCAAGGGGGCATGTACCTGGTCGAGTCGCCGGAAGATGTTCTCAAGCTGGAAGTCAAAAACGACGCCCGGCTGTCGTTTATGACCCAGACCACCCTCTCGGTGGACGATACCTCTGATGTGATTGACGCGCTGCGCGCGCGTTTCCCGAAAATCGTCGGCCCGCGCAAAGACGACATTTGCTATGCCACCACTAACCGTCAGGAAGCGGTGCGCGCGCTGGCGGAGCAGGCTGACGTGGTGCTGGTGGTCGGTTCGAAAAACTCCTCCAACTCTAACCGCCTCGCCGAACTGGCGCAGCGGATGGGTAAGGCAGCCTACCTGATTGACGATGCCTCCGATATTCAGGAAGCCTGGGTCAAGGATGCGGCCTGCGTTGGCGTGACGGCGGGCGCATCGGCGCCGGATATTCTGGTGCAGAACGTTATCACCCGCCTGCAGGAGCTGGGCGGTGGCGAAGCGGTGCCGCTGGAAGGCCGAGAAGAGAATATCGTTTTTGAAGTGCCGAAAGAGCTGCGTGTGGATGTCCGTGAAGTAGAGTAAGTTCTTTCCGCCTGCAATATGAGAAGATGCCAGACTTAACGTCTGGCATTTTTTTTAGGGAGAAACCATGCGCTTACCGATCATTCTTGATACTGACCCGGGCATCGACGACGCTGCCGCCATTGCTGCGGCGCTGTTCGCTCCCGAGCTGGATCTGCAGCTGATGACCACCGTGGCGGGCAATGTCTCGGTGGAGAAGACGACCCGTAACGCGCTGCAGCTGCTGCACTTCTGGCATGCCGATGTGCCGCTGGCGCAGGGCGCTTCGATGCCGCTGGTGCGTCCCCTGCGCGATGCCGCTTCGGTGCATGGCGAATCCGGTATGGAAGGGTATGACTTTGTTGAGCATCAACGTCAGCCGCTGGCGAAGCCGGCCTTCCAGGCGATCCGTGATGCGCTTATGCACGCTGCCGAGCCGATCACTCTGGTGGCGATTGGCCCGCTGACCAATATTGCGCTGCTGCTGACCCAGTATCCGGAATGCGTATTCAACATTCGCCGGCTGGTGATCATGGGCGGCTCGGCGGGCCGCGGCAACTTTACGCCGAATGCCGAATTCAATATTGCCATCGACCCGGAAGCTGCCGCGAAAGTCTTCCACAGCGGGCTGGAGATTGTGATGTGCGGGCTGGACGTCACCAATCGGGCGCTGTTGACGGCGGATTATCTGGCAACCCTGCCGACGCTGAACCAGACCGGTAAAATGCTCCATGCGCTGTTTAGCCACTATCGCAGCGGCAGCATGAGCAGTGGTCTGCGAATGCACGATCTCTGCGCTATCGCATGGCTGGCCCGCCCGGAACTGTTCACTCTGCAGCCATGTTTTGTGGCGGTGGAGACGCAGGGCACCTGGACCGCCGGCACCACGGTGGTGGATATTGAAGGACGACTGGGTCAGCCGGCGAACGCCCAGGTGGCGCTGGATATCGACGTGGAAGGGTTTCAGCGCTGGGCGGCGGAGGTGATTGCTCTGGCGCCGTAATACCCACCCAATCTTCAAGGAGAGAAGCAATGACCTATGGACAGGCGTATTTGAGCGGCTGGAAAGAGACCTTTAATTTTAGCGGCCGGGCCAGCCGACAGCAGTTCTGGACGTTTTTTCTTATCAATCTACTGATCGCCAGCGCGCCGCTGGCCGTCTGGTGTCTGGCAACCCGCCTAGACCCTCGCTACGGCATCCTCAGCTTTGTGGTCATACCCTTTGCGGCGCTGTGGCTGCTATTGATGGCGATCCCCCTGCTGGCAGTTGGCTGCCGGCGGATGCATGACATCGGCCGCTCCGGGATCTGGTTCGTGCTGGGGGTTATCATTCCGTGGTTTGCGGTTATTTCGCTGGCTCTGTGCTGCCTGCGTTCAGCGTAGGCACCGTCTCGCTGAGATAATCAATCATCGCCCGCATTCTGGCGGGCATATGCTTATCTCCCGCCCACAGCAGCCACAGATCGCCGGAATAGCTGCTGATAAATTCCCACTCGGGCAGCACCTGCACAATGTCGCCATTCGCCAGCGCCTCGCGGGCGGTGAACAGCGGCAGGCTGCCGATCCCCAGATGCTGCTTAACCGCGTCGAGGCGCACGGCGGTATGGTTGGCGGCGTACCGCCCGTATGTTTGCACCGTTTCGGTTTTCCCTTCCCGACGGAACTTCCAGCGCGCGTCGGCAGGCGTTTCGCCAAGACTGATGCAGCTGTGCGCCCGCAGTTCCTGCGGCGTGTGCGGCATACCGTGGCGCTGTAAATAGGCTTCAGTGGCGCAGATAACGTGCGTGACCGGCATCAGCGGTTTGCCATGCAGGCCGGGCGAGGGGGTATCGGTGATGCGTAGCGCCAGATCGATACCGTCATCGATAAAATCCAGAGGGCGATCTTCCAGCCGCAGGCAGACGTCAACCTGCGGGTAACGGTGAAAAAACGCCATCATCAGCGGATGGATCACAAAGCGGCCGATAGCTTTCGGTACGCTGAGCGTCAGCTTTCCCTGGGCGACCGTTTGGCGACTGCCGGCGGAATCCATCGCCTGTCGCGCCGCTTCCAGCATCTGCTGGGCATGCTGGTAAACCGTTTCCCCGGCATCGCTCAGACGCAGCTTGCGAGTGGTACGCTGCAGCAGTTTGCAGCCCATCTCTCGCTCCAGCCGCGACACGCTACGGCTAACCGCGGAAGGGGTAATGCCGCTCTGGCGGGCGACGGCGGAGAAGCTGCCCTGGTCGACGATCTGTACGAAGAGGGCAAGGTCGGGCAGGAGGTTCAGATTCATTTGTGCCCCTGGAGCAAGAGTGCATTGGCGGATGATGGGATTATCGCTGTCGGTATTAATAATATACTGGGCGAACAGAGAGGAGAATCACTATGACTGAACGGGTTTATTACACCAGCGATGCTACCGACGGGCGCGCCCAGATCATCGCCTGCACTGCAGAAGCGGATGGCCGTTACGCCATCGAACTGGATCGGACGCTGTTTCACCCGCAAGGGGGCGGTCAACCGGCGGATTGCGGCTGGATTGCCGGACAGGCCGTTGAGACGGTGGTTGTGCGCGGCGACAGGGTGCTGCATATTCTGTCGCAACTGCTTCCCCTCGGTGAAGTGGAGATGAAAATTGATGCCTCCGCGAGACAGCTGCATGCTCGTCTGCATTCTGCCGGCCACCTGCTTGGCCTGGCGGGCGAACAGCTTGGCTGGCAACCGGTGAAAGCGCACCACTGGCCCGGCGAAGGGCGGATAACCTTTGCCAGCAGGAATAGCGCCGCGCTGCCGGACGCCAGTGCGCTACTGGCGCTAGTAAAGGCATGGCAGGCGCAGGATTTACCGCGTCAGGTGACGTTCGCTGACGGCATGCGCAAAGTGGGATTCGGCGAGCTGCCCGCCTATCCCTGCGGTGGCACCCACGTCGCCCGTCTGGCGGAGCTGGGCGACATTGTCATTAGTCAGATTAAGATGAAGAAGGGGCAGTTGGTGATCAGCTATTCCCTGACGTAAACGTTTCAGTTCTGCTCAGGGTAGGTCTGTTTGACGCGATAAATACGCTCCGGTCGGCCAACCTTGCCGTAGCTGATTTCCGCTTCCAGAAAGTCGTTCTTCACTCCCTGTTCCAGATAACGGCGAGCGGTGGTTTTGCTGCTGCCAAGGATACGCGCCAGCGAGTCGGCGGTATGTACCACCGCCGGGTCGGCAAACAGCTGGAGTACGCGCTGAAAGGTGCTTTCATCGATCCCGCGTAGCGGTGCGCTGGCCGGTTCCGTCTGTTCCCGAGCCTGAATATTAAACAGCGCATCGACGTGGATCTGGCTGGCCTGTTCGCTGGAACGCAGCGAGCTGCGATAGCGGGCGAAGCGCTCCAGGGTGTGCTGCAGGCGCTGATAATGCACCGGCTTAATTAGATAGTCGAACACCCCCAGGCGCAGCGCTTCGCTGATGGTATCCATATGATTATCAGCGGTAATAAAGATGATCCGCCCCTTGTAATGGGTACTGACCGCATGGCGGATCAGATCGATACCTTTGCCATCAGGTAAGAAATTATCCAACAGGATCAGCTGCGGTTGATACAATCTGAGTTGTTTCCTGGCGCTCTCGAGTTTATCCGCAATGCCAATGACGTCGAACTGGGGAAACTGTTTGATGTTATCCACCAGGATCTCCGCCAGCATAGGTTCGTCTTCAACGATAAGAGTGGTGATGCTATCCATGATGTTCATCTCGGGTCAGGGGAATATAAAGAGTAAAGATGGTGCCAAAGGGAAGGTTATTTTCGACGACGATGCTGCCGCCTGCCTGTTCCACGTAGCTGCGAACCAGCCAGAGTCCGATGCCATGATCTTTGCTGACGCTGCTGGTGACGCCGCGCTCGAAGATCCGATCGCGCAGCGTCTCGTCAATGCCGCATCCCTGATCGGCGACCTCGATAATCACTTCGTGGCCGTCGCTGTTGATCAGGCACTCTATCTGCTTTGAGCCCTGCGGCTGTTGCAGGCTGGCATTGTAGGCGTTATCAAGCAGATTCCCCACGATCGAGATCCATTCGTTGTGAGAAAGGGCGGTGGGTAATCTGTCGACGAAGCAGGCCGGATCGAAAACCAGTTCCAGACCGAGCTCTTTGGCGCGGTAATACTTGCCGATCAACAGCCCGGCCAGATGGTTATCCTGGAAATTCCGCGCGATAAAATCGATCACTTTCTGGTGGCTTTCCGACTGCTGTTGGATCAGATCCAGCGCATGATCGTAGCGTTTAAGAAACAGCAGGCCGGCGATGGTGGAGATCAGATTGCGATGCTCATGCTGCACGGCGCGCAGGTTATCGGCATACTGTTGCACCTGACTGAGCTGCAGGCTGAGGGTGTTGATATCGTCTTTACTACGAAAGCTGATCACCCAGCCCTGTGGCTCATTATTTAAGATCACCGCCATCCGGCTGGCGATCACTTTGATATGATTGAAGGTGACGATCTCGTCTTTTTTATTGGTCTGCGGCGCATCGTAGAAGAAAGCCTCCTGAGAAATAACGCTGCTGATCCCTTTACCGATAAGCGTCGGTTCCGGTTGGCTCAGGTTGAGCAGCCGGCGGGCAGTCTGATTAATCGCGGTGATCTTGTAACGGGAGTCGATGGCGATGAGCCCTTCGAACACGGATTCAAACAACACGCTTTGCTGGATCAACAGCTGCGACAGCTGTTGAGGTTCCATATTCAGCATCTGCTTTTTGATATGCAACGAGAAGCGGCGGGCGCAGTAGAGCAGGAGCAGTAACATGATCGCCATCGGGATCAGCAGCGAGCTTATCTGCAGGCTGAGCCAGTTCTCTAACTGTTCAATGGTATAGCCTACCGACACAATGCCAATCACCTTGCCGGTCTCGTCCTGAATCGGTGATTTACCGCGCAGCGAGGAGCCCAGCGAGCCTTTGCGCACTGACACGTAGCTTTTCGCGTTTAACAATGCTTCATCGCTATCGCCGCCCTCCATCGATTTGCCGATTTCATCAGGATTAACATGATAGAGGCGCTGGCCGTTGGCATCACCGACGGTGATATAGGTGGCGTCGGAGAACGAACGCATGGGATCGATAAGCGCTTTGATTCTGGCGAGATCGCGTTTCTGAACCGCTTCGACCAGCTCCGGCATCGCCGAAATCTGCATTGCCTGAATCAGCGCCCGCTGCCCGACCTGGTAATGCAGACGCTCTTCGGTAATGTCGGTCAGATACCATGACATCGCCAGCATAACGATCGTCGAGGTGAATAAGATCAGCAGGAAGATGCGATTCTGAAACGATCGCCTGGCAAACCAGTGGGTGATTTTTCGGGTATACATAGCGCCAATAGACATTAAATGATTAGTTTCCCCGTTTCGCGGCCCGAGAACCCGCAGATGGCGCACAGAACCGCTAATTTCAGAAAAGTGATCGATGGCAAGGGGGCGCTGTTAATCCTGACCCGGAGGCGAGGTAACGGCCACGCCTCCGGAGAGGATGCCGGCCTACATCGCCAGCACGTACTTGAGCATCACCCCGGCGGCGATCGCCGAGCCGATCACCCCAGCCACGTTCGGGCCCATGGCGTGCATCAGCAGGAAGTTCTGCCCGTCCGCTTCCAGACCCACCTTGTTCGACACCCGCGCCGCCATCGGCACCGCCGACACCCCGGCTGAACCGATCAGCGGGTTGATCGGGTTCTTACTGAACCTGTTCAGCAGCTTCGCCATCAGCACCCCGGCCGCGGTGCCCACGCAGAAGGCGATCACCCCCAGCAGCAGGATCCCCAGGGTCTGCGGCTGCAGGAACTTGTCCGCCACCAGCTTGGCTCCCACCGACAGCCCGAGGAAGATGGTCACGATGTTGATTAGCGCGTTCTGCACCGTGTCGCTCAGCCGCTCCACCACCCCGCTCTCGCGCATCAGGTTGCCGAAGCAGAACATCCCCAGCAGCGGCGCGGCGTCCGGCAGCAGGAGCGCCACCAGCAGCAACAGCACCGCCGGGAAGAGGATCTTCTCCCGCTTACTCACCGTACGCAGCTGCACCATGCGGATCTTCCGCTCCTTATTCGTGGTCAGCGCCTTCATGATCGGCGGCTGGATCAGCGGCACCAGCGCCATGTAGGAGTAGGCCGCCACCGCGATGGCCCCCAGCAGCTCCGGTGCCAGCTTGCCCGACAGGTAGATAGCCGTCGGGCCGTCGGCGCCGCCGATGATGCCGATGGCCGCCGCCTGCGGCAGGGTGAAGCTGATGATGCCGAAGTAGTTCAGCGTCAGCGCCCCGAGCACGGTGGCGAAGATACCGAACTGCGCCGCCGCCCCCAGCAGCAGGGTGCGCGGGTTGGCCAGCAGCGGGCCGAAATCGGTCATCGCCCCGACGCCCATGAAAATTACCAGCGGCGCGATGCCCGAGCCAATCGCCACCTTATAGAAGATGGCCAGCACCCCGGCGGAGTAGCCCATGTCCACCGCCAGGCTCTCCATCTGCCCCTGCACCGACGGCAGGGCCAGGGCCAGCGCGTCCTTAATGGCGTGGACGTCCGGCGCGCAGTGGAGCTTCGCGGCAATCACCGCCAGCTGCGCCGGGTCGTGGTGGGCCAGCAGGCTCTCCAGGGCGGTGAGCGCTAGCCCGGCCTCCGGAATATTGGAGAGCAGGCCGCCGAAGCCAATCGGCAGCAGCAGTAACGGCTCGAACTTCCTGGCAATCGCCAGCCAGAGCAGCAGCAGGCTGACCAGCAGCATCACCGCCTGGCCGAACCCCAGGTGCATCAGCCCCATCCCCTGAATCAGGGCGTTCAGACTTTCCATTTCCGCTCCTCGTCCTTACGCCAGGGTCATCAGGGTGTCGCCGACCGCCACCGCGTCGCCGGACTTCACCGCGATACCGCGCACGGTGCCGGCCTGCGCGGCGCGGATTTCGGTCTCCATCTTCATGGCTTCCAGAATCAGCAGCACCTCGCCTTCGGCCACCGCCTGGCCTTCCGCGGCCAGCACCTTCCAGATATTGCCCGCCAGCGGGGCGGTCACCGGGGTGCCGGCGCCGGCCGGGGCCGGGGCGGCAGCAGGCGTAGCGGCCACCGGCGCGGCGCTGAGCTGGCTGACGTCGCCGCCGTCGCTGACCTTCACCACAAAGGCCTTGCCTTCCACTTCCACGGTGTAGACGCCGGAGGCGGCTGGTTTCTCAGCCTTCGCGGCAGGTCTGGCTTCTTCCAGCTGCGGCAGCGGTTCAAAGGCTGCCGGATTGTGGCGGTTTTCGAGGAACTTGAGGCCTATTTGCGGGAACAGCGCCACGGTGAGCACGTCGTCGATGGCGTTTTCGGCAAGCGTGATGCCCTTCTCCTGCGCCTGGCGTCTGACGTCGGCTTCCAGCTGCGCCAGCTCCGGCTTCAGCAGGTCCGCCGGGCGGCAAGTGATGGCCTCTGCGCCCTCGAGTACCCGCGCCTGCAGGGCGGCGTTCACCGGCGCCGGAGTGTGGCCGTATTCACCTTTCAGAATGCCGGCGGTCTCCTTCGCGATGGTTTTGTAGCGCTCGCCGGTGAGGACGTTGAGCACCGCCTGGGTGCCGACAATCTGCGAGGTCGGGGTGACCAGCGGGATGAAACCGAGGTCCTCGCGCACGCGAGGGATTTCCGCCAGCACTTCATCCAGACGGTGGGCGGCGCTCTGTTGCTTCAGCTGGCCTTCGAGGTTGGTGAGCATCCCGCCCGGCACCTGGGCGACGAGGATACGGCTGTCGGTGCCTTTCAGCTGCCCTTCGAAGGCGTGGTACTTCTTACGCACCTCGCGGAAGTAGGCCGCAATGCTCTCCAGCTTGTGGATATTCAGCCCGGTGTCATATTGCGTGCCGGCGAGGGTGGCCACCAGCGCTTCGGTTGCCGGATGGCCGTAGGTGGCGCTCATGGACGAAATCGCCGTATCCACGCCGTCGACCCCGGCTTCAATGGCCTTCAGCAGGGCCATCTCCGCCATGCCGGTGGTGGCGTGGCAGTGCAGGTGCAGGGTGACGTCGTAGCGTTTTTTGATTTCGCTGACCAGCTCAAAGGCGGCATGCGGCGTCAGAATGCCGGACATGTCCTTGATGGCGATGGAGTCGACGCCGGTCTCCAGCAGCTGTTCGGTGAGGTCGAGCCAGGTCTGCAGGGTGTGCGCCGGGCTGGTGGTGTACGAAAGCGTGCCCTGGGCGTGGGCGCCGTGGCTGCGCACCGCCTGCAGGGCGGCCTGCATGTTGCGCGGGTCGTTCATGGCGTCGAAGACACGGAAGACGTCCATGCCGTTTTTGACGGCGCGCTCCACGAAGCGCGCCACCACGTCATCGGCGTAGTGGCGGTAGCCGAGCAGGTTCTGGCCGCGGAGCAGCATCTGCAGCGGGGTTTTCGGCATCGCTTTTTTTAGCTCGCGCAGGCGGACCCACGGGTCCTCGCCGAGAAAGCGGATGCAGGCATCAAAGGTGGCCCCGCCCCAGCACTCGAGGGAGCGGTAGCCGACGTCGTCAAGCTGAGCGGCGACGGGGAGCATATCGTCGAGGCGCAGGCGGGTGGCGAACAGGGACTGGTGGGCGTCGCGCAGGACGACATCGGTAATGGCAACGGTCATGAATTCCTCCGTGAATTAAGGGTGCAAACGGCGATGGTGGTGAATGGCGGCGACAATCGCCGGCTTTAAGCGGGCGAAGTCGTCGGCGGGCGCGACGGCGGCCGGTGCCGGTTTTGACGCCGGAAGCGGCTCGGGAAACAGACGGTTAACGGCGAGGGACATCCCCTGGATGGCGAAGATGAGCAGCAGCAGGAACACCAGCACAAAGCCCATGCCGAGAAACATCAGGGTGAAGCCTTCGCCTAGCAGCGCAGCATCAGTCATGTATACCTCTCAAAATAGGGGCACGATGGCGCGCTGCCTGGCGACGTTTCTGGCATTCCCGGCTAAGGAGCAGGGTGGATTTCCCTCTGCCGCTCCCGGCATTGGACCCTGGCGATGCTAGTCGTCGTCCGTTCAACGGCGCCATCGTGCAAATGGGTTAAATCATCATGCCGAACACGATGCTGGCGATGACCAGCACAATACCGCCACCCAAACGGGAGGAGATTTGCGCATAAGAGATAAGGTTCATACGGTTACAGGCAGAGAGCACTTCCAGGTCACCGGAACCGCCGCGGTTGGCCATGCACAGACCCGCGGTGATCGCTGATTCAATCGGGAAGAAGCCAATCATCCAGCCGCCCAGGGCCGCGCCAACCACCGCGCCAACGACGATAACCGCGGCGATGACGACGTTAGCGAAGGTAATAGCGTTGATGATTTCCTGCAGGTCGGTGTAGCAGACGCCGACGCCGACCATCAGCACCCACAACAGCTGTTTGGAAAAGAAATCCGACAGGCGTTTGGCGCCAGCTTTGATTTCGGGTGTGCAGAGGCCAGAGGCGTTCAGCGCCGCGACGATCAGCACCATCCAGGCAAAATAGTGAATCGATACGCCGCCAATGCTGGGCAGGATTTTCTTCGCCATCACGTAGGCCAGCAGGAAGCAGGTGGTGGCCAGCACCATGCCGACGGCGGTTTCGCGATGAGTGATCTGGCCCGCTTTTTCGTCTTCTTCGACTTTAAACGAGGCTTTGCGCACCAGCTCGCCCTCGCCGCTCAGCCAGGTGTGTTTTTTACCGATGATATCGAGTACGGCGGCAAAGACGATGGCAAAGATATTGGCGATGGTCAGAATAGCGATAGCGGTTGAATAGTACTCTTCGCGAGACCGACCGGTAACGGAGTGATAAATTTCCGACAGCGGTACCGCGCCCGCGCCGTTGCCGCCGCCCATGATCGGCAGGACGTACAGCATCATAATGCGATCCATCGGGATGCCGAACACCAGGCCGATGACGATACCGAAAATCGACGCGCCGACAATGCCCATCAGAATGGTCGGGATGTAGCCGAGCAGCGATTTCAGCAGCAGACGACGGTTTACCGACAGGATCGCGCCGGTAATTAATACGGCGATGAATAAGTTAAGGAAGTTACTCTCATCCATGACGTTACTGATGGCATCGATCTCTTTCTGCGTGAAAATACCGGCATAAACGAAATATGCTGCCACCAGAAAGATCATCACTGGCGCACCACCGATATATTTGTTGAATATCGGCAGGCGTTTACCTATTTCGCCAAACAGGGCGCCGATAATAAACATAATGGCAAAGCCGCCAACCAGGTCGGTGGGTAACGCATTAAAGAAGTGGGAAAGTAATAGCGTAATTAACGCAAACGCATAAAGGGGTAACGGCATGCCGAAGATTTTAAATCCCAGCAGGTCGCTCACGCCTTTTTTCTCCGTCGCCGGAGCCTGGCTCATGTTAGTCATAAACGTTATCCTGTTTATCAATGAAGTAATAAGACCGGCGCATAGTAATAAATAGACTCAGTGTTAAGGTGTGATAACCTTCACTGAATACTCGTGTTTTTAATTAATTTAATTATTTTTATTATGCTGAATGAATTAACAACATAAAAACCATAAAGCCAATTAAGCGACGAGAAAAACTGTGATTTAAATACAAGAATCGATAGCCGAACGCTGGCGAAATACAGGTCGTTTTGGAATAACGAAGCGCTAAAAAATGACTCTGATATTAAAACGCGTTCAGCTACGGAAGGATAAATCGCGGCGAGAGGCGATTGACCTCTTTCTCCGTCAGCATCAGCTCTCATTAGAGGCTGATTGCGAAATGGCCATTATCGCCGAGTACCGGCAGCGGCTGGTCGGCTGCGGCGCCATCGCCGGCAACGTGCTGAAGTGCATCGCTATCGACCCCTCGCTGCAGGGGGAGGGGCTGAGCCTTAAGCTACTGACAGAATTACTCACCCTGGCTTACGAACTGGGGCGCAGCGAACTGTTTTTATTCACTAAGCCCTGTAACGCCGCGCTCTTTGCCGGCGCCGGCTTCTGGCCAATTGCGCAGGCCGGCAATCTCGCCGTGTTACTGGAAAATAGCCGCGAACGGCTGACCCGCTACTGCCGCCAGCTGGCGATGTACCGTCAGCCGGGACGCAAAATCGGCGCTATCGTGATGAACGCCAACCCGTTCACGCTCGGCCACCGCTGGCTGGTGGAGCAGGCGGCCCGTCAATGCGACTGGCTACACCTGTTTGTGGTGAAAGAGGATGCCTCCCGTTTCACGTATCAGGATCGCTACACGCTAATCGAAAAAGGGATTGCCGGCATCGACAAAGTGACGCTGCATCCCGGTTCGGCATACCTCATCTCGCGGGCCACCTTCCCCGGCTACTTCCTCAAAGAACAGGGGGTGGTGGATGACTGCCACAACCAGATCGATCTCCAGCTGTTCCGCGAACATTTAGCCCCGGCGCTGAAGATAACCCATCGTTTTGTCGGCACCGAGCCGCTGTGTTCGCTGACCCGCCATTACAACCAGCGTATGAAAGCGTTGCTGGCAGCGCCGGGCGACGCACCGCCTGTTGAGATCGTTGAGCTGGCGCGGATCGAAAAAAACGGCGGGCCGATATCGGCTTCAAGGGTGCGCGAACTGTACCAGCAGCGCAACTGGCAGGCGGTGGCGGCGCTGGTGCCGCCGGGAACCCTCTCTTTTCTGATGCAACTGGCGGAAAGCGAACATCAAACCGCCTGATTTTTACGCCATAACAAAGGATTTGCCTCTATGGAAATGAAGATTGACGCCCTGGCCGGCACGCTGGAGTCCAGCGATGTGATGGTCAGGATTGGGCCGGCGACGCAGCCGGGCATTCAACTGGAGATCGACAGCATTGTGAAGCAGCAGTTTGGCGATGCGATTGAGCGAGTGGTCAGAGAAACCCTGACGCAGCTCGGTGTTAGCCAGGCCAACGTGGTGGTGGATGATAAAGGGGCGCTGGAGTGCGTTCTGCGCGCCCGAGTTCAGGCTGCGGCCCTGCGTGCGGCGCAACAGTCTCAATTGCAATGGAGCCAGCTATGAAACCACGTCGCAGTATGCTGTTTATCCCCGGCGCCAATGCCGCCATGTTAAGTACTTCATTCGTCTACGGCGCCGATGCGGTGATGTTCGACCTTGAAGATGCCGTTTCGCTGCGCGAGAAAGATACCGCTCGTCTGCTGGTGTATCAGGCGCTGCAGCACCCGCTGTATCAGGATATCGAAACGGTGGTGCGCATTAACCCACTAAATACCCCGTTTGGACTGGCCGATCTGGAAGCCGTGGTTCGTGCGGGCGTGGATATGGTGCGCCTGCCGAAAACCGACAGCAAAGAAGATATCCATGAGCTGGAAGCTCACGTTGAGCGTATTGAGCGTGCGTGCGGCCGCGAAGTGGGCAGCACCAGGCTCATGGCGGCCATCGAGTCGGCGTTGGGGGTGGTAAACGCGGTCGAGATCGCCCGCGCCAGCCCGCGTCTGTCGGCCATCGCGCTGGCGGCTTTCGATTACGTGATGGATATGGGCACCTCCCGCGGCGACGGCACTGAGCTGTTCTATGCCCGCTGCGCCGTGCTACATGCTGCGCGGGTTGCCGGCATCGCCGCCTATGACGTGGTGTGGTCGGATATTAATAATGAAGAGGGATTTCTTGCGGAAGCGAATCTGGCGAAGAACCTCGGCTTCAACGGGAAATCACTGGTCAACCCGCGCCAGATCGAACTGCTGCACCAGGTCTATGCCCCGACGCGAAAAGAGGTCGACCATGCGCTGGAGGTGATTGCCGCGGCGGAAGAGGCAGAGTCGCGCGGTCTGGGCGTGGTGTCGCTGAACGGTAAGATGATCGATGGACCGATTATCGACCACGCGCACAAAGTGGTGGCGCTTTCGGCTTCCGGTATTCGTGATTAAGGGGAATAAGATGAAAGAGACAGTAGCAATGCTTAATCAGCAGTACGTGATGCCGGAAGGATTGACCCCTTACAACGGCGTGACGGCGAAAAGTCCGTGGCTGGCTAGTGAGACGGAAAAGCGTCAGCGTAAAATCTGCGACTCGCTGGAAACGGCAATCCGTCGCTCCGGCCTGCAAAACGGCATGACCATCTCGTTCCACCACGCGTTTCGCGGCGGTGACAAAGTGGTCAATATGGTGGTGGCGAAGCTAGCGGAGATGGGATTTCGCGATCTGACCCTGGCGTCCAGTTCGCTGATCGACGCCCACTGGCCGCTGATTGAGCATATTAAAAACGGCGTGATCCGTCAGATCTACACCTCCGGTCTGCGCGGCAAGCTTGGCGAGGAGATCTCCGCCGGCCTGATGGAAAATCCGGTGCAGATCCACTCTCACGGTGGTCGCGTACAGCTGATCCAAAGCGGTGAGCTGTCCATTGACGTGGCGTTCCTCGGCGTTCCCTGCTGCGATGAGTTTGGCAACGCCAACGGCTTTAGCGGTAAGTCGCGCTGCGGCTCGCTGGGCTACGCGCGAGTTGATGCGGAACATGCCAAATGCGTCGTGCTGTTGACCGAAGAGTGGGTGGACTACCCTAACTACCCGGCCAGTATCGCCCAGGATCAGGTGGATCTGATCGTTCAGGTGGACGAAGTGGGCGATCCGCAAAAAATCACCGCGGGCGCCATTCGTTTGACCAGCAACCCGCGCGAGCTGCTGATCGCCCGCCAGGCGGCGAAAGTGGTTGAACACTCCGGTTACTTTAAAGAGGGGTTCTCGCTGCAGACCGGCACCGGCGGCGCCTCGCTGGCGGTGAGCCGCTTCCTGGAAGACAAAATGCGCCGCAACGGCATTACCGCCAGCTTCGGCCTTGGCGGCATCACCGGGACGATGGTCGACCTGCATGAGAAAGGGCTGATTAAAACGCTGCTCGACACCCAATCGTTCGATGGCGATGCGGCGCGCTCGCTGGCGCAGAACCCGAACCACGTCGAAATCTCTACCAATCAGTATGCCAGCCCGGGTTCCAAAGGGGCCTCCTGCGAGCGCTTAAACGTAGTGATGCTCAGCGCGCTGGAAATTGACACCGACTTTAACGTCAACGTGATGACCGGCTCCAACGGCGTGCTGCGCGGCGCGTCAGGCGGACATAGCGATACCGCCGCCGGCGCGGATCTGACCATCATTACCGCGCCGTTAGTTCGCGGCCGCATTCCCTGCGTCGTGGAAAAAGTGCTGACCCGCGTGACGCCGGGAGCCAGCGTGGATGTGCTGGTCACCGACCATGGCATTGCGGTAAACCCGGCGCGCCAGGACCTGATCGACAATTTACGCAACGCCGGTATTCCGCTGATGACCATTGAGGAACTGCAGCAGCGCGCGGAGCTACTGACGGGCAAACCGAAGGCGATCGAATTTACCGATCGGGTGGTGGCGGTAGTCCGCTATCGCGACGGTTCGGTCATCGATGTGATCCATCAGGTGAAAAACAGCGACTAAGCGCAGAGGGGAAAGGCTATGAGCGACGTGTTAATTCAACCTCCGCGTGTGCTACGCGGGAAACCACTGAGCGCCGAAGAGGTGGTCAGCGCGGTAGAGCGCGCGCTGTTGACCGAAGTTCGCCTGACCCCAAAGCCCGGGCTGGTGGATATTCGTAACGCTGGCGCGCACCGGGATATGGATCTGGCCTCGTTTGAGGCCAGTACCGCGGTGGTGGCGCCGTGGATGGAGAAGTTTTTTATCATGGGCCACGATACCGCGGCGGTCGCGCCGGAGCAGGTATTGATGATGCTGCGGCCGGTGGGAATGGCCTGCGAGAACGATATGCTGGAGGTCACCGGCGGGGTGAATACCCATCGTGGGGCGATCTTCGCTTTTGGCCTGCTCAGCGCGGCGGCGGGCAGGCTGGTTTCGAAAGGCGAGCCGATAGAACAGCACCGGCTTTGCGACCAGGTGGCGCGCTTCTGTCGCGGCATGGTTATGCAGGAATTATCCTCCGCCAGCGGGGAACGGCTGAGCAAAGGCGGGATTCATTTTCTGCGTTACGGTTTCTCCGGCGCCCGCGGCGAGGCGGAGAGCGGATTCCTGACCGTGCGTACCCAGGCGTTACCGGTCTTTAACCGCATGATGGAGGAGACTGGCGACAGCAATCTGGCGCTGCTGCAAACCCTGCTGCATCTGATGGCATGGAATGATGACACCAATCTGGTGTCTCGCGGCGGGCTGGCCGGGCTGAACTATGTCCAGCAGGAGGCGCAGCGGCTGCTGTGGCAGGGCGGCGTACTGGCTGACGGTGGCCTGGAGGCGCTGCGCCAGTTTGATGACGATCTGATTGCCCGCCATCTCAGCCCCGGCGGTAGCGCCGATCTGCTGGCGGTGACCTGGTTTTTATCCGCGTTTCCCGCCGGCGCGCTTTTCCCGCTGTAACCCTCTGCAACATGGCCTTCGCCCGCACCGTGCGGGCGGGGCATCATCATTCGCCATCCTGGTTATCACTGCGTAAACGAGGAATTGCGGCACAATCGTATAGTTTTTACTGATATCGTCCGCCGTTTGTCATAAATTTCTAATTATCGGCGTTTTTGAGTAGCGGCCCGCTGACGGGCTGGTTACTCTGAAAACAATTTACGTAATGTTAACAAAAGAGAATAGCTATGCATGATGCACAAATCCGCGTGGCCATCGCCGGCGCGGGCGGCCGGATGGGACGCCAGTTAATTCAGGCTGCGCTGCAGTTGGATGGAGTGGCGCTGGGCGCGGCGCTGGAGCGTGAAGGGTCCAGCCTGGTGGGCAGCGACGCCGGCGAGCTGGCGGGTGCCGGCAAAGCGGGCGTCACGGTGCAGAGCAGCCTGACGGCGGTAAAAGATGATTTCGACGTGTTGATCGATTTTACCCGCCCGGAAGGCACGCTGAACCATCTGGCGTTTTGCCGCGACCACGGCAAAGGGATGGTCATCGGCACCACCGGTTTTGACGACGCCGGCAAGCAGGCGATTCGCGACGCCGCGCAGGAGATTGCCATTGTCTTCGCCGCTAACTTTAGCGTCGGCGTCAATGTCCTGTTAAAGCTGCTGGAGAAGGCGGCGAAGGTGATGGGCGACTACACCGACATCGAAATTATCGAAGCGCACCATCGGCATAAAGTGGATGCGCCGTCAGGCACCGCGCTGGCGATGGGCGAAGCGATCGCCGGAGCGTTGAACAAAGATCTCAAGGACTGCGCGGTCTACAGCCGTGAAGGCCACACTGGCGAACGCGTCCCGGGCACCATTGGCTTCGCCACCGTCCGCGCGGGGGATATCGTCGGGGAGCATACGGCGATGTTTGCTGATATTGGCGAACGTATCGAGATCACCCATAAAGCCTCCAGTCGAATGACCTTTGCTAATGGCGCGGTTCGCTCTGCATTGTGGCTGAAAGGCAAGAAAAGCGGACTTTTTGATATGCATGACGTGCTGGATCTGAATAGTTTATAACGATTATTACCCATCGTGATGTGGTTATTGCTATCAATAAGTTATTGATGCAAGGGGCAATATTTTGTTGCCCTTTTTTTATTTTTGGCCGCTTTAGGTTGTTATTTTTCTGAATGGGCTATAAGTTAGGGTGTTGTTCGGTTTTTAAGTGAATGAAATGTAAATTTTGACCATCTGGTCCACTTTTTTGCCGTCCAGCGCCAGATTTTACACTCTTCGCCGTCCGCAAGCGTTTTCTCAGCCAGGTTTGTTGATCTTTTTGGCGTAAAAATCACGTGTCATGCGCCAGTGGCGTAAAATGACATTAAAAATCTCCGCTTTAAGTTGACTTTTATCCGACATCTCTCCAGAATGCCGCCGTTTGCCAAAAATCTGCGGGCAACAGATTTGCATTGATTCAGATCGTGTTTATGAATTAATATGCAAATAAAGTGAGTGGATATTCTCTGGAGGATGTTTTGATTAAGTCAGCGCTATTGGTTCTGGAAGACGGAACCCAGTTTCACGGTCGGGCCATCGGGGCAACCGGCACGGCGGTTGGGGAAGTCGTTTTCAATACTTCAATGACCGGTTATCAAGAAATCCTCACTGATCCTTCCTATTCCCGCCAAATCGTCACTCTTACTTATCCTCATATTGGTAATGTCGGCACCAACGCCGCCGATGAAGAATCTTCTCAGGTACATGCTCAGGGTCTGGTTATTCGCGACCTGCCGCTGATTGCCAGCAACTTCCGCAGTACCGAAGACCTCTCTTCCTATCTGAAGCGCCATAACATCGTGGCGATTGCCGATATCGATACCCGCAAGCTGACGCGACTGCTGCGTGAGAAAGGGGCGCAGAACGGCTGCATCATCGCGGGCGACAGCCCGGATGCCCAGCTGGCGCTGGAAAAAGCGAAAGCGTTCCCGGGCCTGAACGGCATGGACCTGGCGAAGGAAGTGACCACCGCAGAAACCTACAGCTGGACGCAAGGCAGCTGGACCCTGGCGGGCGACCTGCCGGAAGCGAAAGCGGAAAGCGAGCTGCCGTTCCACGTCGTGGCGTATGACTTCGGCGCGAAACGCAACATCCTGCGCATGCTGGTTGACCGCGGCTGCCGCCTGACGGTGGTGCCGGCGAAGACGTCGGCGGCGGATGTGCTGGCGCTGAATCCGGACGGCATTTTCCTCTCCAACGGCCCTGGCGACCCGGCGCCGTGTGATTACGCTATCGAGGCGATTGAAAAATTCCTCGAGACCGATATTCCGGTGTTCGGCATCTGCCTCGGCCATCAGCTGCTGGCGCTGGCGAGCGGCGCCAGGACCATTAAGATGAAGTTCGGCCACCACGGCGGCAACCACCCGGTGAAAGATATTGATAACAACGTGGTGATGATCACCGCCCAGAACCACGGCTTCGCCGTGGATGAGGCGACGCTGCCGGCCAACCTGCGCGTGACCCACAAGTCGCTGTTCGACGGCACCCTGCAGGGGATCCATCGCACCGACAAGCCGGCGTTCAGCTTCCAGGGGCACCCTGAAGCGAGCCCGGGGCCGCACGATGCCGCGCCGCTGTTCGACCACTTTATCGAGTTAATTGAGCAATACCGTCAGTCCGCGAAATAATCAGGAGTAAAAGAGCCATGCCAAAACGTACAGACATAAAAAGTATCCTGATTCTGGGCGCGGGCCCGATTGTTATCGGTCAGGCGTGCGAGTTTGACTACTCCGGCGCCCAGGCCTGTAAAGCCCTGCGCGAAGAGGGCTACCGCGTTATCCTGGTGAACTCTAACCCGGCGACCATCATGACCGACCCGGAAATGGCCGATGCCACCTACATCGAGCCGATTCACTGGGAAGTGGTGCGCAAAATCATCGAAAAAGAGCGCCCGGACGCGGTGCTGCCGACCATGGGCGGCCAGACGGCGCTGAACTGCGCGCTGGAGCTGGAGCGTCAGGGGGTGCTGGCTGAATTCGGTGTGACCATGATTGGCGCCACCGCCGATGCGATTGACAAGGCCGAAGACCGTCGCCGATTCGATATCGCGATGAAAAAAATCGGTCTCGACACCGCGCGTTCAGGTATCGCCCATACGATGGAAGAGGCGCTGGCGGTAGCGGCTGACGTCGGCTATCCGTGCATCATCCGTCCGTCGTTCACCATGGGTGGCACCGGCGGCGGCATCGCCTATAACCGCGAAGAGTTTGAAGAGATTTGTACCCGCGGCCTGGATCTCTCTCCTACGAACGAGCTGCTGATTGATGAATCGCTGATCGGCTGGAAAGAGTATGAGATGGAAGTGGTGCGCGATAAGAACGACAACTGCATCATCGTCTGCTCTATCGAAAACTTCGACGCCATGGGGATCCATACCGGTGACTCCATTACCGTTGCGCCGGCGCAGACCCTGACCGACAAAGAATACCAAATCATGCGTAACGCCTCGATGGCGGTGCTGCGTGAAATCGGCGTCGAAACCGGCGGCTCTAACGTTCAGTTCGCGGTCAACCCGAAAAACGGTCGCCTGATCGTTATTGAAATGAACCCGCGCGTTTCCCGCTCCTCGGCGCTGGCCTCCAAAGCCACCGGTTTCCCGATTGCCAAAGTGGCAGCCAAGCTGGCGGTAGGTTACACCCTCGACGAGCTGATGAACGACATCACCGGCGGCCGTACCCCGGCTTCCTTCGAGCCGTCCATCGACTACGTGGTCACTAAAATCCCACGCTTTAACTTCGAAAAATTCGCCGGCGCCAATGACCGTCTGACCACCCAGATGAAGTCCGTCGGCGAAGTGATGGCGATTGGCCGTACCCAGCAGGAATCCTTGCAGAAAGCGCTGCGCGGTCTGGAAGTGGGCGCCACCGGCTTCGACCCGAAAGTGAGCCTCGACGATCCGGAAGCGCTGACCAAAATCCGCCGCGAGCTGAAAGACGCCGGCGCTGAGCGTATCTGGTACATCGCCGACGCGTTCCGCGCGGGCCTCTCGGTTGACGGCGTCTTCAACCTGACCAACATCGACCGCTGGTTCCTGGTGCAGATTGAAGAGCTGGTCCGTCTGGAAGAGAAAGTGGCGGAAGTGGGCATCAACGGCCTCGACGCTGACTTCCTGCGCACCCTGAAACGTAAAGGCTTTGCCGATGCGCGTCTGGCGAAGCTGGCGGGCGTGCGGGAAGCGGAAATCCGTAAACTGCGCGACCAGTATGACCTGCACCCGGTCTACAAGCGCGTGGACACCTGCGCCGCGGAATTCGCCACCGATACCGCCTACATGTACTCCACCTATGAAGAAGAGTGCGAGTCCAACCCGTCCGTTGACCGCGATAAAATCATGGTCCTCGGCGGCGGCCCGAACCGTATCGGTCAGGGTATCGAATTTGACTACTGCTGCGTACACGCCTCGCTGGCGCTGCGCGAAGACGGTTACGAGACCATCATGGTCAACTGTAACCCGGAAACCGTCTCTACCGACTACGACACTTCCGACCGTCTGTACTTCGAGCCGGTTACCCTGGAAGACGTGCTGGAAATCGTGCGCATCGAGAAGCCAAAAGGCGTTATCGTGCAGTACGGCGGGCAGACTCCGCTGAAGCTGGCGCGCGCCCTGGAAGCCGCAGGCGTACCGGTTATCGGTACCAGCCCGGACGCTATCGACCGGGCGGAAGATCGTGAGCGCTTCCAGCACGCGGTTGACCGTCTGAAGCTGAAGCAGCCGGCGAACGCCACCGTTACCGCCATTGAGCAGGCGGTAGAGAAAGCGAAAGAGATTGGCTACCCGCTGGTGGTGCGTCCGTCTTACGTGCTCGGCGGTCGGGCGATGGAGATCGTCTATGACGAGCAGGATCTGCGCCGCTACTTCCAGACTGCGGTCAGCGTCTCCAACGACGCGCCAGTGCTGCTGGACCGCTTCCTCGACGACGCGATTGAAGTGGATGTCGATGCCATCTGCGATGGCGAAATGGTGCTGATTGGCGGCATCATGGAGCATATCGAACAGGCAGGCGTCCACTCCGGCGACTCCGCCTGTTCCCTGCCAGCCTATACCCTGAGCAAAGAGATTCAGGATGTGATGCGCGAGCAGGTGCAGAAGCTGGCCTTCGAGCTGCAGGTTCGCGGTCTGATGAACGTCCAGTTCGCGGTGAAAGATAACGAAGTCTATCTGATTGAAGTCAACCCGCGTGCGGCGCGCACCGTGCCGTTCGTCTCCAAAGCCACCGGCGTACCGCTGGCGAAAGTGGCGGCGCGCGTGATGGCCGGTAAGACGCTGGCGCAGCAGGGCGTGACCAAAGAGATCATCCCGCCGTACTACTCGGTGAAAGAGGTGGTCCTGCCGTTCAACAAATTCCCGGGCGTTGACCCGCTGTTAGGGCCAGAAATGCGTTCCACCGGGGAAGTGATGGGCGTTGGCCGTACCTTTGCCGAAGCGTTCGCCAAAGCGCAGCTGGGCAGCAACTCGACCATGAAGAAACAGGGTCGCGCGCTGCTCTCCGTCCGCGAAGGCGACAAAGAGCGTGTGGTCGACCTGGCAGCGAAGCTGCTGAAGTTTGGCTTCGAGCTGGATGCGACTCACGGCACGGCGATTGTGCTGGGCGAAGCGGGCATCAACCCGCGTCTGGTGAACAAGGTGCATGAAGGTCGTCCGCACATTCAGGACCGTATCAAGAATGGCGAATATACCTACATCATCAACACCACCGCAGGTCGTCAGGCGATTGAAGACTCCAAGCTGATTCGCCGCAGCGCGCTGCAGTACAAGGTGCACTATGACACCACCCTGAACGGCGGCTTTGCCACCGCGATGGCGCTGAACGCTGACGCCACCGACAAGGTGATTTCGGTTCAGGAAATGCACGCGCAAATCACCAAATAAGCGCTCCGGCCTGGCCGGATAGCAACACACCTGGGCTGACGACTTCGTCAGCCCATTTTTTTTGGCCGCGGCCATCTTCAGAGAGTTCTGCTTTTAACCCCCTGTCGGGTCAGGCTAACTATAGTTAGCACCATAACGATACCTATTGATGAAAAGACAGGAGGATACAATGCGGAACAATATTCTGGTGGCATCCGCACTGGCAGCGACGGCAATCATGTTCGTGGCCGGCTGCTCATCGAATCAGTCGATCAAAACCACCGACGGCAAGACCATTGTCACCAGCGGTAAACCGCAGGTGGATGATGATACCGGTCTGGTCTCTTACAAAAATGCCGAAACCGGACGCGTGGAGCAGATTAACCGCGATCAGGTGAAATCTATGGATGAGCTGGATAATTAAGGCCTGACGTTTGCCATTCAGGCGCGCGTTGTGTCCACCACCGCGACATAAATCACAGTTATCATTGTAAGCGGTTCATTTAACTGTCTACACTCTTGCTGATTACGACAAGAGCTAACGCAGGCCAATCAATGATTCTGATAATTTATGCGCATCCTTATCCGCAGCATTCGCATGCGAATAAGCGAATGCTTGAACAAGCAGGGACGCTTGAAGGCGTAGAGATACGCTCCCTCTATCAACTCTATCCCGACTTTAATATCGATGTCGCCGCCGAGCAGGCGGCGCTCGCCCGTGCCGATCTGGTTATCTGGCAGCACCCGATGCAGTGGTATAGCGTGCCGCCGCTGCTGAAGCTGTGGATGGACAAAGTGCTGTCGCACGGCTGGGCCTATGGCCATAACGGTATTGCGCTGCGCGGTAAATCGCTGATGTGGGCGGTGACCACCGGCGGCGGTGAAAGCCACTTTGATATCGGTTCGTTTCCCGGTTTCCCGGTGCTGGCGCAGCCGCTGCAGGCCACGGCGCTCTACTGCGGGATGAAATGGCTGCCGCCGTTCGCCATGCACTGCACCTTTATCTGCGATGACGAAACGCTGCAGGCGCAGGCCCGCCATTATCGTCAACGCTTAATCGACTGGCAGGAGGCACATCAAAATGGATAGCCATACGCTGATACAGGCGCTGATTTACCTGGGCGCCGCGGCGCTGATTGTGCCCATCGCCGTCCGCCTTGGGCTTGGGTCGGTGCTGGGCTATCTCATCGCCGGCTGTATTATTGGGCCGTGGGGGCTGCGGCTGGTGACCGACGCCGAGGCGATTCTGCACTTTGCCGAGATTGGCGTGGTGCTGATGCTGTTCGTCATTGGTCTGGAGCTGGATCCGCAGCGTCTGTGGAAGCTGCGCGCTTCGGTGTTTGGCGGCGGTGCGCTGCAGATGGTGGCCTGTGGGGTATTGATCGGCCTCTTCTGCATGCTGCTGGGGTTGCGTTGGCAGGTGGCCGAGCTGATCGGTATGACCCTGGCGCTCTCCTCAACCGCGATCGCCATGCAGGCGATGAATGAGCGCAATCTGACGGTATCGCAGATGGGGCGCAGCGCCTTCGCGGTGCTGCTGTTCCAGGATATCGCGGCGATCCCGCTGGTGGCGATGATCCCGCTGCTGGCGGCCAGCGGCGGCGCCACTTCGCTGATGGCTTTTGCCCTTTCCGCGCTGAAGGTGGCCGCAGCGCTGGCGCTGGTGGTGGTGCTGGGGCGCTATCTGACCCGTCCGCTGCTGCGCTTTGTCGCCCGTTCCGGTCTGCGCGAAGTATTCAGCGCCGTGGCCCTGTTCCTGGTCTTCGGCTTTGGGCTGTTGCTGGAGGAGGTGGGGCTGTCGATGGCGATGGGGGCGTTTCTCGCCGGGGTGTTGCTGGCCAGCTCCGAGTATCGCCATGCGCTGGAAAGCGATATTGAGCCGTTTAAAGGCCTGCTGCTGGGGCTGTTTTTTATCGGCGTCGGGATGTCGATTGATTTCGGCACCCTGGTCACCCATCCGCTGCGTATCGTGATTTTGCTGGTGGGTTTCCTGGCGATAAAAATGCTGATGCTGTGGCTTATCGCCAGGCCGCTTGGCGTGCCTCGCGCTCAGCGCCGCTGGTTTGCGGTGCTGCTGGGGCAGGGGAGTGAGTTCGCGTTTGTGGTCTTTGGCGCCGCGCGGATGGCGGAGGTGCTGGACGGCGAATGGGCAAAGGCGCTGACCCTGGCGGTGGCGCTGTCGATGGCGGCAACCCCCATTCTGCTGGTGCTGTTGACCCGTCTGGAGAAATCGTCCAGCGGCCAGGCGCGGGATGCGGACGAGATTGATGAAGAGCAGCCGCGGGTGATTGTCGCCGGCTTTGGCCGCTTCGGGCAGATCGCCGGGCGACTCCTGCTCTCCAGCGGGGTGAAGATGGTGATCCTCGATCACGACCCGGACCATGTCGATACTCTGCGCAAATTTGATATGAAGGTCTTCTACGGCGACGCCACCCGGGTCGATCTGCTGGAGTCGGCCGGCGCCGAAAAGGCGGAGGTACTGATCAATGCCATTGACGATCCGCACGTCAGCCTGGAGCTGGTGGCGAGGGTAAAAGAGCATTTTCCGCATCTGCAGATTATCTCCCGCGCCCGCGATGTCGATCACTATATCCAGCTGCGTCAGGCTGGCGTTGATGCCCCGGAGCGTGAAACCTTCGAGGCGGCGCTGAAATCCGGCCGAATGACCCTGGAGGCGCTGGGGCTAGGCGCGTATGAAGCGCGCGAGCGGGCCGATCTGTTCCGTCGTTTCAACCTGCAGATGGTCGAAGAGATGGTGGCGATGGCGGAAAACGACGCGGCGTCGCGGGTGGCGGTCTTCAAGCGGACCAGCGATATGCTGACCGGCATCATCAACGAAGATCGTCATCATCTGTCGCTGGTGCAGCGGCACGGTTGGCAGGGGACGGAAGAGGGCAGGCACACCGGCGATATCGCCGATGAGCCGGAAAATAAGCCCTCCGCCTGACGCTAATCAGTAACATTCTGTTTTCGTTTGGATCCTGTTCTGGCGGCCCACGGTGTGAACGTGGGCTTGCCAGCAAATCAGAAAATTTTCTTATTCTTTACCCTCCGGCCAGTCGACGAAGTTGTACGCTTTCCGTATAGTGGCGACAATTTTTTGTACTCAGGAATGAATGAATGATCAGTCTGATTGCGGCGTTAGCGGTAGATCGCGTCATTGGTATGGAAAACGCCATGCCATGGAACCTGCCTGCCGATCTCGCCTGGTTCAAACGCAACACATTAAATAAGCCGGTAGTGATGGGGCGTCTGACCTGGGAATCCATTGGGCGCCCGTTGCCGGGGCGTAAAAATATCGTGATCAGCAGCAAGCCAGGCAGCGACGATCGCGTGCAGTGGGTCTCCTCCGTTGACGAAGCGATTGCCGCCTGCGGCGATGTGGAAGAGATCATGGTGATTGGCGGCGGTCGGGTGTATGAGCAGTTCCTGCCAAAGGCGCAGAAGCTCTATCTGACCCATATCGATGCGGAAGTGGAAGGCGATACCCATTTCCCGGATTACGATCCGGACCAGTGGGAATCGGTGTTCAGCGAGTTTCATGACGCCGACGCGCAGAACTCCCACAGCTACTGCTTTGAGATCCTCGAACGCCGTTAAGCGGGAAGGATAGCAATGAAAAAACCCCGGTCGCGTCTGGCGTGACCGGGGTTTTCTTTGGCGTGAATTCAGCGCGGATGACGCTGCCACTACTTTTCTGCGCCATGTCTCCTGTCGCGGGATGCGTTTTTCCAGAGTGCTGCCCGGCTGACAAATGGCACCTAAACGTAGGTCGGGTAAGGCGTTAGCCGCCACCCGACACAAAAGTGGCTTCGCGTCCGCTGTTCTTGCCCGGCGGCGCTGCGCTTGCGCGGGCCTACGGGACTGCGTCATGTTTCCCGTCGCGGGAGGCGTTTTTCTGCAGCGCTGCCCGGCTGACAAATGGCACCTAAACGTAGGTCGGGTAAGGCGTTAGCCGCCACCCGACACAAAAGTGGCTTCGCGTCCGCTGTTCTTGCCCGGCGGCGCTGCGCTTGCGCGGGCCCGGGGGAGTGCGCCTGTTTCTTCAGGACGCGACGGCTTCGCCTTCGTCGAGGCTTTTCTGCCGGTTCGACGGCTGGGTAAAGTACTGCTTATCCTCCCAGCGCAGGCAGGTGAGTTCACCGCCCCAGCAGCAGCCGGTATCCAGCGCGTAAATGCCCTCCGGCGTACCGCGTCCCTCCAGCGACGCCCAGTGGCCAAAGGCAATGCTGTAGGCACTGCTGACCGGACCAGGAATGGCAAACCACGGCTTCAGCGGCGCCGGGGCGTCCTCGGGTGCTTCTTTCGAGTACATATCCAGCTGGCCGTTCGGGAAGCAGTAGCGCATGCGGGTAAAAGCGTTAGAGATAAAGCGCAGGCGCGCCAGGCCGCTCAGCTCGTTGCTCCAGTGATTCGGCATGTCGCCGTACATGGCATCGAGGAAGAAAGGGTAGGAGTCGCTGGAGAGCACCGCTTCAACATCGCGCGCGCACTGCTGGGCGGTCTCCAGATCCCACTGCGGCGTGATGCCGGCGTGGGCCATCACCAGCTTTTTCTCTTCGTCCACCTGGAGCAGCGGCTGACGACGCAGCCAGTTAAGCAGCTCATCGGCATCCGGCGCTTCCAGCAGTGATTTCAGACGATCCTTCGGCTTGTTGCGGCTGATGCCGGCGAAGACCGCCAGCAAGTGTAAATCGTGATTGCCCAGCACCAGTCGCACGCTGTCGCCCAGAGATTTGACATAGCGCAGAACCTCCAGCGACCCCGGGCCACGGGCTACCAGATCGCCGGTCAGCCACAGCGTATCGCTCCGCGGGTCGAATTCAACCTGCGCTAATAATGCGATCAGTTCATCGTAGCAACCGTGAACGTCGCCAATAAGGTATGTTGACATTGTTTTAATGAATGAGCGTTGGAACTGCGAGACGGAAAACAGGGATCTCGATACGGAACGGCGCGCCGTCGATATCGATCATCTCATAATGACCCTGCATGGTTCCCAGCGGCGTTTCAATGACCGCGCCGCTGGTATATTGATATTCACCGCCGGCGGGAATATGCGGTTGCTCGCCGACCACCCCTTCACCTTGAACTTCAGTCTCACGACCGTGGCCGTTAGTGATGAGCCAGTAGCGGCCAAGCAGCTGAACCTGACTCCGCCCCAGATTGCGAATGGTGACGGTATAAGCGAAGACGTAGCGCTCTTCTTCCGGAGAAGATTGCGATTCGATATAGACGCTTTGCACCTGGACGCAAACACGAGGCGAATTAATCATGGTTAGCTCTCCTTCGATGGCAGATTGTCAGACAGCCAGTTGGCCATCTGGCAGTACTGCGCCACGGAAATATTTTCTGCACGCATGGCCGGGTCGATGCCCAGCTCGGTCAGCACTTCCACACTGAACAGATTGCCGAGACTGTTGCGGATGGTCTTGCGGCGCTGGTTGAACGCTTCGGTGGTGATGCGGCTCAGCACCCGGATCTCTTTGACCGGATATGGCATCGTGCTGTGCGGCACCAGGCGGACCACCGCGGAATCGACCTTAGGCGGCGGGGTGAACGCGCTCGGCGGCACTTCGAGTACCGGGATCACCTGGCAATAATATTGCGCCATCACGCTTAACCGACCATACGCCTTACTGTTCGGTCCGGCAACCAGACGATTCACCACTTCCTTCTGCAACATAAAGTGCATATCGGCAATGGCATCAGTATAGCTGAACAGATGGAACATCAGCGGGGTCGAAATATTGTACGGCAGGTTGCCGAAGACGCGCAGCGGCTGACCCATTTTCTCCGCCAGTTCGCCGAAGTTCATGGTCATCGCATCCTGCTGATAGATGGTCAGCTTCGGCCCGAGGAACGGATGCGTCTGCAGGCGTGCCGCCAGATCGCGGTCCAGCTCAATGACGGTCAACTGGTCAAGGCGTTCGCCGACCGGCTCGGTCAGCGCGGCGAGACCGGGGCCGATTTCAACCATCGCCTGGCCTTTCTGCGGATTAATCGCCGAGACGATGCTGTCGATCACAAACTGATCGTTGAGGAAGTTCTGCCCGAAGCGTTTACGGGCTAAATGGCCCTGATGGACTCGATTATTCATTGGGTATTAACAATCATTTTGATGGCGAGATTAAGCGCCGTGATAAAACTGCCGACGTCCGCTGTTCCCTGGCCCGCTAATTCCAGTGCGGTGCCGTGGTCGACGGAGGTACGAATAAAAGGTAAACCGAGCGTAATGTTCACGCCGCGGCCAAAGCCCTGGTATTTTAGCACGGGCAGGCCCTGATCGTGGTACATCGCGAGTACCGCATCGGCATGGTCAAGGTATTTGGGCTGGAAAAGGGTGTCAGCTGGCAGCGGACCGCTGAGGTTCATCCCCTTCGCGCGCATCTCTTCCAGCACCGGAATGATGGTGTCTATCTCTTCCGTTCCCATATGACCGCCTTCGCCAGCATGCGGGTTAAGCCCGCAAACCAGCACATGCGGCTGGGCAATACCAAATTTCGTGCGCAGGTCGTGATCGAGAATCGTGATGATCTCGCGCAGCAGGTCGGGCGTTATCGCCTCGCTGATGGCTTTCAACGGCAGATGGGTCGTCACCAGCGCCACCCGCAGCTCCTCGGTCGCCAGCATCATCACCACTTTGCTGGCCTGCGCGCGCTCTTCGAAGAACTCGGTATGACCGGTGAAGGCGATGCCGGCGTCGTTGATGTTGCCTTTGTGCACCGGGCCGGTCACTAACGCCGCGAATTCGCCGCTCAGGCAGCCGTCGCAGGCGCGCGCCAGCGTCTCGACCACGTAGGCGCCGTTCTGTACGTTCAGCACGCCGGGCTCCGCCGGGACGCTCAGCGGGACGTTAAGCAGCGTCAACGTACCGGCACGCTGCGGAACGGGCGGTTGCGCAGGATCGTATGGTAGGAGAGATAAAGGAAGACCGAGCCGTTGGGCTCGGTCAGTTAACAGGGCGCCGTCGGCGCAGATCACCAGCTCAACTGGCCAGTCGCGCTGGGCAAGCTGCACGACCAGGTCAGGGCCAATCCCGGCGGGTTCGCCGGGAGTGATAACAACTTTACGGGTTTCAGGCATCGATATTAGTTGCTCAGAATTTTAACATACGCACTGGCGCGCTGTTCCTGCATCCAGGTTGCCGCTTCTTCAGAGAATTTGCGGTTCATCAGCATACGGTAAGCACGATCTTTCTGCGCGGCGTCGGTTCTGTCGACCTGACGGCTATCCAGCAGTTCGATCAGGTGCCAGCCGAAGGAGGAGTGCACCGGTCCGCTGGTCTGCCCTTTGTTCAGACGCATCAGCGCATCGCGGAACGCAGGGTCGAAGATATCCGGCGTGGCCCAGCCTAAATCACCGCCCTGGTTCGCCGAGCCCGGATCTTCAGAATACGCTTTCGCCGCTTTAGCGAAGGTGGTTTTCCCGCTCTTAATGTCGGCGGCAATTTGCTCCAGCTTCGCCTGAGCCTGCGCATCGTTCATGATTGGCGATGGCTTCAGCAGAATATGACGGGCATGCACTTCAGTGACGGAGATGTTCTGGGTCCCGCCGCGCAGATCGTTCACTTTCAGAATGTGGAAGCCGACGCCGGAACGGATCGGACCGACGATATCCCCTTTCTTCGCGGTGCTTAACGCCTGGGCGAAAATGCCCGGCAGCTCCTGGATACGACCCCAGCCCATCTGGCCGCCCTTCAGCGCCTGCTGGTCGGCGGAGTAGGTGATCGCCAGTTTACCGAAGTTGGCGCCGTTGCGCGCTTGCTCAACGATAGCATTCGCTTGCTCCTGGGCCGCGGCGACTTGATCGGAGGTCGGGTTCTCCGGCAGCGGGATCAGGATGTGGCTCAGGTTGAGCTCGGTGCTGGCGTCGTTCTGGTCGCCGATCTGTTTGGCCAGCGCTTCCACTTCCTGCGGCAGCACGGTGATGCGACGACGTACTTCATTGTTACGCACTTCCGAAATCAGCATCTCTTTACGGATCTGGTTACGGTAGGTGTTGTAGTTGATGCCTTCATAGGCCAGACGGCTGCGCATCTGATCCATGGTCATGTTGTTTTGTTTAGCGATGTTGGCGATGGCCTGATCGAGCTGGTCGTCAGAGACCTTCACGCCCATCTTCTGCCCCATCTGTAACACGATCTGGTCCATGATCAGTCTTTCGAGGATCTGATGGCGCAGGGTCGCGTCATCCGGCAGCTGTTGGCCAGCCTGACCAGCATTGAGCTTAACCGATTGCATCAAACCATCGACGTCGCTTTCCAGCACGACGCCATTATTGACGACGGCCGCTACTTTATCGACCACCTGGGGGGCAGCGAAACTGGTATTCGCGATCATGGCGATACCGAGAAGCAGCGTTTTCCAGTTCTTCATACTTTTTCCATTTCGATTAACCGCAAATGCGGATGATGTTGTAAACCAGCCGCATCACAGGGAGCTCTGGTACGGTAAAATGTTCGAACGCAGCATCTGCTGGGTGCCGAGGCCGTAGTTAGAGCTCAGACCGCGCAATTCGATATTGATTCCGAAGGTGTTGTCGTATTTGCTCTCGCCGCCGTTGTTGTTGCTATCCCAGCCGTTGACTTTACGTTCGTAGCCAAGACGGATGGCGTAGCAGCAGGAGTTATACTGGACACCCAACATCTGGTTTGCTGCTTTTCGGGTATTGGTATCGTAGTAGTAGGCACCGACCACGGACCAGCGATCGACGATCGGCCAGCTGGCGGTCATCCCCACCTGCGAGATACCCTCTTTATATTGCGCCGCGGTGGAATATGACGGCAGTGTGGCCTGAATATATTCCGGGCTGGCGTAACGATAGTTAAGCTGGACTAAGCGGTTTTCATCGCGACGGTATTCAATGGTGCCGTTACCGGTTGCGACGTTATCCAGACGCGTATCGTACTGGATCCCGCCGCGCAGACCCCAGTTATCGGCAATGCGCCAGTAGGTGTCGCCGGCCCATACCAGTGAACCCGTGGTGTCGTTGTTCTCCCAGTTGATGTTGTCATCACCGGTGCGTGACTCGGTGAAATAGTAGATTTGACCAACGGAAATGTTAAAACGTTCCACCGCGGCGGCGTCATACACGCGCGAGGTGATACCGGTAGTGACCTGATTGGCCGACGCGATGCGGTCGAGACCGCTATAGGTACGGTCGCGGAACAGGCCGGTGTAGTCCGACTGCAACAGCGTGGAGTCGTAGCTGCCGATTTCACTCTGATCGCGGTACGGCACATACAGATACTGCATGCGTGGTTCCAGCGTTTGGGTGAATCCCTCCTGCAGGTCGCGCTCGAAGACCATTTTGCCGTCGACTTTAAACTGCGGCATCACGCGGCTAACGGACTCTTTGTAGTCCGTGCCGTTGGCGGCGTTGTACTTATCGAGGTTGCTCTGCTGGTAGTGGGTCGCCAGCAGCTTGGCTTCGGTATTCAGACTGCCCCAGCCGTTCGACAGCGGCAGGTTGATCGTCGGTTCGAAGTGAACGCGGGTCGCTTCCGGCATGTTGTTATTCGAGTTAACAAAATGGGCGACCTGGCCGTACAGATGGGTATCGAACGGACCGACATCGTTCTGGTAGTAGTTAATGTCGAGCTGCGGCTCAGCCGAGTAGGAGTTGCTCGACTCCCGATCGAAGACCTGGAACTGCTTGGTTGAGACCGTGGCGTCAAAGTTCTGATTGACATACCCGGCGCTGAATTTCTGCGTCGCATAGCCGTCGGTACTGGAACCATACTTCGAGCTGAAATCGTTGAAGTAGTCAGGATCGCTGACCTTGGTGTAGTCAGCGTTCAGACGCCACACCTGATCGATAACCCCGGAGTGGTTCCAGTAGAACAGCCAGCGTCGGCTGTTGCTGTCGCTGGAGTGGTCATCTTCGTAGACTTTATCCGACGGCAGGTAGTCGAACTCCGTTAAGCCGCTGCCGAGCTGGGTCAGGTAGCGGAATTCGTTTTCCCACATCACGCCGCCGCGCTTGTTCATATAGTGCGGGGTGATGGTGGCATCGAAGTTTGGCGCGATGTTCCAGTAGTACGGCAGGGAGAATTCCACGCCGTTTTTGGTGCTGTATTTCGCGTTCGGGATCAGGAAGCCTGAACGACGCTTATCGCCCACCGGCAGCTGCAGGTAGGGGCTGTAGAAAATCGGCACGGAGCCAAGCTTGAAGCGGGCGTTCCAGATCTCGGCGACCTGCTCTTCGCGATCGTGGATAACTTCGCTGCCCACGACGCTCCAGGTGTCGGAGCCCGGCAGACAGGAGGTAAAGCTGCCGTTTTCCAGAATGGTATAGCGGTTTTCACCGCGCTGTTTCATCAGGTCAGCAGTACCGCGTCCCTGGCGTCCGACCATCTGATAATCGCCCTGCCAGACGTTGGTATCTTTGGTATTCAGATTCGACCAGGCTTTTGGTCCTTTGAGGATCACCTGGTTATCGTCGTAATGCACGTTGCCCAGCGCGTCCACCGTGCGCACCGGCTGCGCCTGGCCCGCGGCCTGCTGCTGATGCAGCTGAACTTCGTCGGCGCGGAGGCGGCTATTCCCCTGGTTGATATCGACGTTGCCGGTAAAGACGGCGTTGTCCGGGTAATTGCCCTTCGCATGATCGGCGTTAATCGTCACCGGCAGATCGCCAGGCCGCCCTTCCACGAGCGGACGATCAAAGCTTGGCACGCCAAGCATACATTGCGTTGCGAGATCGGCAGCGAGGCCTTGTTGGCTATACAAGGCGCTGGCAATCATCGTAGCCAGGAGGCTGGGAATACGTTTTTTCATACGTTGTATTTATTGTTCCATCATCTTGTGGCAGCGGCTTGCAAACGGTCAGAGCCTAACTTACTCAACTTTATCACGCTAGTGTTAATCCTGCCCGTTTCGAGCCCGAGCGTTAGGCACCCTGTTGAATGACGAGTATGATAAAGCAAATTATAGGCTATGTCCCACAATTGACCGAGGCGCGAGTGCCGGGTAACGTGCGGTCATATTCGTGCTTAACGGCGACAAACAGTTGGGGAGTCTATGCAGTATTTGGGTAAAGTGATTGGCGTGGCAGTAGCTTTGCTGATGGGCGGTGGGTTCTGGGGCGTGGTGCTCGGCTTCCTGGTCGGCCATATGTTTGACCGGGCGCGCAGCCGCCGGTTGAATCTCTTCGCCAATCAGCAGGAGCGTCAGTCGCTCTTCTTTTCCACCACCTTTGAAGTGATGGGGCATCTGACCAAATCCAAGGGCCGCGTTACCGAGGCGGATATTCACGTCGCCAATGTGCTGATGGATCGCATGAATCTGCACGGCGCTTCGCGTACCGCGGCGCAGCAGGCGTTTCGCGACGGTAAAGCCGACAATTATCCGCTGCGCGAGAAGATGCGCCAGCTGCGCAGCGTCTGCTTTGGCCGCTTCGATCTGATTCGGATGTTTCTGGAAATTCAGCTGCAGGCGGCGTTCGCTGACGGCGAACTGCACCCTAACGAACGTGAAGTGCTGTTCGTCATCGCCGATGAGCTTGGCATCTCTCGCGCCCAGTTCGATCAATTCCTGCGAATGATGCAGGGCGGCGCCCAGTTTGGCGGCGGTTCGCAGCAGCAATCTTATGGTCAGCACGGCGGCAACGCCGGCTGGCAGCAGGCGCAGCGCGGGCCAACGCTGGAGGACGCCTGCAACGTGCTGGGGGTGAAACCGACTGACGACGCGGCGACGGTGAAGCGCGCCTATCGTAAGCTGATGAACGAGCACCATCCGGACAAGCTGGTGGCGAAAGGGCTGCCGCCGGAGATGATGGAGATGGCCAAACAGAAAGCCCAGGAGATCCAGAAGGCCTGGGAGCTGATCAAAGAACAGCGCGGCTTCTGAGTTTTTCAGCCCCTCGCCCGGCGAGAGGGGTTAGCGTTTGGCCTGTGCGCGGCGATACAGCCGCCGCGGATGGCCGATTTTTCCATACAGCATCTCCACCTCCAGAAACCCGGTCTCAACGCCGTGTTCAAGATAGCGGCGGGCGGTGGTTTTGCTGAGTCCGGCGGCGCTGACCACCTCATCAACGGAAAAGCAGTGCGCTTCCCGACCGCTAAACAGACCCTGCACCAGCGCCAGCGTCTTCTCTTCAATCCCCTTGCTGCCACTATCTACGCGATAGTTCTTCGCCTGCAGTTGATAGAGGGAATCGACGTTCTGCTGATCGACGATTTTCCACTCCCGTTGCTGATCGTAGAACTGGATAAAACGCTCCAGCGACTGACTCAGCCGCTTCCATGATACCGGCTTAAGAATATAGTCGAAGGCGCCGTTGCGGATAGCCTGGCTGCAGGTTTCCATATCGCTGGCGGCGGTGATAAAGATCACCGAGCATTGGCTGGTCGCCAGCGCCGGATCGGTCATCAGCGTCACCCCTTTGCCGTCCGGCAAATAGTTATCCAGCAGTACCAGCTGCGGCGGGGTGGCGTGGAGCAACTGGCGGGCCTGGGCGAGGGAGGCCGCCATGCCCGCCAGCCGCAGACGCGGGTGTTTCTGCACAAGCTCGGCGTGCAGGCGCGCCAGCTCGCTCTCATCTTCAATGATTAGCACATCGACCAGGTCATGATGCATCGTGGGCCTCCGGGTGCGGACGGGCAGGTGCGTCGGCCGGGATAAACAGGGTGAAGATCGTTCCCCGCGGCGCGTTATCGGCGACTTCGATGGTGCCGCCCGCCTGAGTGACATAATGTTCAATAAGATACAGACCAATGCCGTGATCGCCACGGGTTTTGGTGGTGACGCCGCGTTCAAAAATGCGCTCGCGGATATCGGGGCGGATGCCGACGCCGCGGTCGGCCACTTCGATAATCAGCTCCCGGGCGTTGAGCTGGATCAGGACTTCCACCGGCTCATGCGGAAGCTCGGCGCGCTGCGTGGCTTCGATGGCGTTATCCAGCAGGTTGCCGATGATGGAGATCAGCTCGGATTCCATCAGCGACGGCAGGGGACGGTCAATGCGGCAGGCCGGGTCGAAGCTCAGCGCCACGCCTTTTTCGCGGGCGCGGGTGGCTTTGCCGAGCAGCAGACCGCACAGCGTCGGCGAGTGGAAGTGTGAGGAAATAAAGTCCAATAGCTCCTGAGCATGTTCCGACTGGGCCTGAATATAGCGGATCGCTTCGTCATAATGGCCCATATGCAGCAGGCCGGAGAGGGTAGTCATCCGGTTGAGCTGCTCGTGGCGCATGATGCGCAGATTGTCGACATAGCGCTTCACCTGGCTCAGCTGGGCGGTGAGGGCATTGATTTCATTGCGGTCACGGAATGTGATCACCCAGCCCTGCAGGGTATTCTCCAGCATAATGCGCACCCGACTGGCGAGCACGGTCAACTGGTTGAAGCGGCACAGCTCATCGTGGGTGTCGCGCTCTAGCATGTCGCCGCTGGCGAAAAAGGGCTGCGGGGAAATCACGCTGTCAATCGACTGACCGCGCAGCTGACTGGCGGGCTGGCTGAGTCCCAGCAGGCTGCGGGCGGCATGGTTTATCACCTCAATGCGCCGCTGGCGATCGATGACGATCACCCCCTCAAAGATCGACTCCATCATCGCCTTTTGCTGTCGCACCAGCAGGCCTATCTCCCGCGGCTCGAGCGAAAAAATCTGCTTTTTGATGCTGCGGGTAAAGTACCAGGAGAAGATAAACAGGGCGATGAGCAGCAGAACGGCGGCGATAAAAATATTGATCACTTTGGTCAGGGTAATGCTGTCGAGATAGCTGGTGAGGTAGCCGACGGAGACAATGCCGATCACCCGTCCCTCATCATCGACGATCGGCGTTTTGCTGCGCAGCGAGACCCCAAGTCCGCCTTTGCGAATGGTGGTAATGGATTTTCCCTCCAGTACCGCCTGGTTGTCGCCGCCAACCAGCCGCGTGCCGACCCACTCCGGATGGACCGAATGAAA
Organism: Klebsiella sp. JB_Kp031; assembly: GCF_040064295.1. Taxonomy (NCBI): domain Bacteria; kingdom Pseudomonadati; phylum Pseudomonadota; class Gammaproteobacteria; order Enterobacterales; family Enterobacteriaceae; genus Klebsiella; species Klebsiella sp. JB_Kp031. Next base: position 187,742 of record NZ_JBEAJW010000039.1, on the reverse strand, counting down.
CAGATGCACCCCCTGGCGGTCGCCGATGACGATAAAGCTGGCGTCACTATGGGCGGCGATTTGCTGCATAAACGCCTGAATCGCCTGTGGGTCATGCCGGCTGACCTGCTGACGTAAATTTGGCATCAGGGCTATCTCTTCGGCCTGAATTTTGGCCCGGGCGCTCATTTCCTGATAAAGCTGGCGGCTGGCATCAAAGTAATAATAAATACCCAGCGCGATAAAGAGGACTGAGAAAAAAGCGACCAGCGAAATAAACAGCTTATATTGAAAAGATAATTTCATAGGTCCCGGACGACGTATTTACCATACCGGCACTCTATCATTTTTCTGTCACGTGACGTAAATGTTAAAGGAAAGTTGTGATCAGTGGCGCAGGCGCGGGCTGCCGCCAGCGGTTGCGGTGGATATAAGGCGTGACGGGAAATAAAAACCATAAAAACCACGATAACAAATCAGAGATATATCACCCCTGCGCGGATCCGCGAATAGAAACCATAAAAACCATAGTGACCATTAAAACTTCTTTTTTAATTCGGGGAGCTTCACATTAACGACGCCGCTGTCCCTTTACGCTGAAAATGAATAATAACGACAGGGCTGAATTTATGAGCACGACAGACAATGCATTCTCTGCAACCCTTGAACCGATCAATACGCCGAAAGCCACGCTCAGGCAGCGCTGGTGGCACATCATGGATAACTGGAAGGTAGGGATCGTCCCGCTGCCGCTGTTTTTGCTGGCCGGGGGGCTGATTGCCCTCGACTGCCTTGGCGGTAAACTGCCGAGCGATATCGTGGTGATGGTGGCCACTCTGGCTTTCTTTGGTTTCGCCTGCGGCGAGTTTGGTAAACGCCTGCCGGTGCTGGGGAAACTCGGCGCGGCGGCGATCTGCGCCACTTTTATTCCTTCCGCGCTGGTCCATTACGGCCTGCTGCCAGACGTGGTCGTGGAATCCACCACCAAATTCTATAAATCCACCAACATCCTCTATCTCTATATCTGCTGCATTATCGTCGGCAGCATCATGAGTATGAACCGCACCACCCTGATTCAGGGCTTCCTGAAGATCTTCTTCCCAATGCTGTGCGGCGAGGTGGTCGGCATGCTGGTGGGCATCGGCGTTGGCACGCTGCTGGGCATGGAGCCGTTTCAGGTGTTCTTCTTTATCGTGCTGCCGATCATGGCCGGCGGCGTGGGGGAAGGGGCGATCCCGCTGTCGATGGGCTATGCCGCGCTGATGCATATGGAGCAGGGGGTGGCCCTGGGCCGGGTGTTGCCGATGGTGATGCTCGGCAGCCTGACGGCGATCGTCATCTCCGGCTGCCTCAACCAGCTCGGCAAGCGCCTCCCGCATCTGACCGGCGAAGGGCAACTGATGCCGAACCGCAGCCATGAAACCCGCAGCCTCGGCGAGAGTGAAGGCATGAGCGGTAAAACCGACGTCGGGACGCTGGCCTCCGGCGCGCTGCTGGCGGTACTGCTGTATATGATGGGGATGCTCGGCCACAAACTGATTGGTCTGCCGGCGCCGGTGGGCATGCTGTTTCTCGCGGTGCTGTTAAAGCTGGCTAATGTGGTGTCTCCGCGCCTGCAGGAGGGATCGCAGATGGTGTATAAATTCTTCCGCACCGCGGTCACCTACCCGATCCTCTTTGCCGTTGGTGTGGCGATCACCCCGTGGCAGGAGCTGGTGAACGCCTTCACTTTCACTAACCTGCTGGTGATCGTCAGCACCGTCTCCGCGCTGGTGGCGACCGGTTTCCTGGTCGGTAAAAAGATAGGGATGCACCCGATCGATGTGGCGATTGTCTCCTGTTGCCAGAGCGGGCAGGGCGGCACCGGCGATGTGGCGATCCTGACCGCTGGTAACCGCATGAGCCTGATGCCGTTCTCGCAGATCGCTACCCGGATTGGCGGGGCGATAAATGTCTCTCTGGGGTTGCTGTTCCTCAGCCACTATCTGGCGTGATATAACGCTACGCTCAGCAATAAAACTGCTATTTTCCGCTACAGAACGCCGAAAATATCTGCGTTCTGTATCCTAAATGCTCCGCATTTAGCGTTACAATCAGCGCGCGATCGGCTATCGCAACCATCATTATGACAGTCCAGGCGCTGTCGCATTTATCATATGTAGGAGAGGAATTAATGTCAGTGGATACTCCCGCCCAGGCGGGCGTCAGCATCGACGCATTGCTGGCGGCGAAAGAGCAGCGTGCAGCCCGCCAGGCCGACTGGTTGGCCCATTATCAGCAGCCTGTTATTTCCCTGACCCTGGTGACCCCCGGGGCGGTGAAGGACAGCATTCGCTATCGCAACATGATGGGCGTAGCCCTCCAGGCCTGCGATCAGCTGCTTTGGAAGCACCGCTGGCAAACGCTGGATCGTCAGGTGCTGTGGCTGCCGACCGGGCCTGAAGCGCTGTGGTGCGTGGCGCATCCGGCCAGCGAAATCAAAGCGATGTGCAGTACGCTGGAGCAGAGCCATCCGCTGGGACGCTTGTGGGATATCGATGTGATCTGTCCGCAGAGCGGGCAGGTGGGACGCCAGTCGCTGGGCGAGTCGCAGCGCCGCTGCCTGCTGTGCGATGAGCCGGCGCACGCCTGCGCGCGTAGCCGTCGTCACGACACCGATCTCGTCGTTGCCCGCGTTGAGCAGATGATTGATGCGTGGTTTGCCCGCGATTAACGGGTTAGCATTCCCCGGCAGCAGAGCGCTGCCGGGGAGGTCCTAAAAGTCGAGCGGCGCGCGGAAGGTCATCGCGTTGCCGTAGGCGGGGTGGGTGATGGTGAGCGTCTCGGCGTGAAGCAGCAGGCGCGGGGCCATCGCCAGCGCCTCCGGCGTGGCGTAAAAGCGGTCGCCAAGGATCGGATGTCCCAGCGCCAGCATATGCACGCGCAGCTGGTGTGACCGTCCGGTAATTGGCTTCAGGCGCACGCGGGCGGTATTATCTTCCGCGTACTCCAGCACCTCATACTCGGTCTGCGCCGCTTTGCCGGTTTCATAACACACCTTCTGCTTTGGCCGGTTCGGCCAGTCGCAAATCAGCGGTAAATCCACCAGGCCCTCCGCCGGCTGCGGATGGCCCCAGACGCGGGCGATGTACTGCTTCTTCGGCTCGCGCTCGCGGAACTGGCGCTTCAGTTCGCGCTCCGCCGCCTTATTCAGCGCCACCACAATCACGCCGCTGGTGGCCATATCAAGGCGATGCACCGATTCGGCCTGCGGGAAGTCGCGCTGAATGCGCGTCATCACGCTGTCTTTATGCTCATCAAGACGACCCGGCACGGACAACAAGCCGCTCGGCTTGTTGACCACCATGATGTGCTCATCCTGATACAGGATCACCAGCCAGGGATCCTGCGGCGGATTGTAGTTTTCCATCGCCATTTCGCGTTCCGTTACTGGTGAGTGACGACGATCAGACGCAGCGCGTCCAGACGCCATCCGGCCTGTCCCAGCGCCTCCAGCACCTGCTGGCGGTTGCTTTCAATCGCCGCCAGTTCGTCGTCACGGATGTTCGGGTTGACCGCCTTCAGCGCTTCCAGACGGGAGAGCTCCGCCGTCAGCTTATCGTCGGCTTCACTACGCGCCGCGTCGATCAGCCCCTGCGCCGCCTTGGCGATCTGCGCTTCGCCCTGCTGCAAAATGGCATGAACGTCCTGCTGCACCGCGTTGACCAGCTTGCTGCCGGTGTGGCGATTGACCGCGCTCAGCTGGCGGTTGAAGCTTTCAAACTCCACCTGGCCGGCGAGGTTGTTGCCGTTTTTATCCAGCAGCATGCGAACCGGGGTCGCCGGCAGGAAGCGGTTGAGCTGCAGCTGCTTCGGCGCCTGCGCTTCGACCACGTAGATCAGCTCCAGCAGCAGAGTGCCGACCGGCAGCGCCTTGTTCTTCAGCAGGGAAATGGTGCTGCTGCCGGTATCGCCGGAGAGGATCAGGTCGAGGCCGTTGCGGATCAATGGGTGTTCCCAGGTGATGAACTGCGCGTCTTCACGGGACAGCGCCACGTCACGCTCGAAGGTGATGGTGCAACCGTCCTCCGGCAGCCCCGGGAAATCCGGCACCAGCATATGGTCGGAAGGGGTGAGGACGATCAGGTTTTCCCCGCGGTCGTCCTGGTTGATGCCGACGATATCGAACAGGTTCATCGAGAAAGCGATCAGGCTGGTGTCGTCATCCTGCTCTTCGATGCTCTCCGCCAGGGCCTGGGCTTTCTCGCCGCCGTTGGAGTGGATCTCCAGCAGACGGTCGCGGCCCTGCTCCAGCTGCGCTTTCAGGGCGTCATGCTGCTGGCGGCTGGATTTGATCAGATCGTCAAAGCCGTCGGTGGATTCCGGCGCCGCAAGGTAGTTGATCAGCTCGTCATGGACACTGTCGTAGACGGTCCGTCCGGTCGGGCAGGTATGTTCAAAGGCGTCGAGGCCTTCGTGATACCAGCGCACCAGCACCGACTGCGCGGTCTTTTCCAGGTACGGGACGTGGATCTGGATATCGTGCGCCTGGCCGATACGGTCGAGACGTCCGATACGCTGCTCCAGCAGATCCGGGTTAAACGGCAGATCGAACATCACCAGATTGCTGGCGAACTGGAAGTTACGACCTTCGGAACCGATCTCAGAGCACAGCAGCACCTGGGCGCCGGTGTCTTCTTCGGCAAACCACGCCGCGGCGCGGTCGCGTTCGATAATCGACATCCCTTCATGGAACACGGCGGCGCGGATACCTTCGCGCTCGCGCAGCACCTGCTCCAGCTGGAGCGCGGTGGCGGCTTTGGCGCAAATCACCAGTACCTTCTGCGAGCGATGGCTGGTCAGGTAGCCCATCAGCCACTCGACGCGCGGGTCAAAGTTCCACCAGGTGCCGGTATCGCCTTCAAATTCCTGATAGATCTGCTCCGGGTAGAGCATGTCGCGCGCGCGCTCTTCCGCGGTTTTGCGGGCGCCCATGATGCCGGATACTTTGATGGCGGTCTGGTACTGGGTCGGCAGCGGCAGGCGAATGGTGTGCAGCTCGCGTTTCGGGAAACCTTTGACGCCGTTACGGGTGTTACGGAACAGCACGCGGCTGGTGCCGTGGCGGTCCATCAGCATCGAGACCAGCTCCTGGCGCGCGGCCTGAGCGTCTTCGCGATCGCTGTTGGCGGCCTGCAGCAGCGGCTCGATATCCTGCTCGCCGATTAGATCGCCGAGGGTATTGAGTTCGCTATCGCTTAGCTTGTTGCCCGCCAGCAGCAGAGCGACGGCGTCGGCCACCGGACGGTAGTTCTGCTGTTCTTCGACAAACTGCGCGAAATCGTGGAAGCGGTTCGGATCCAGCAGGCGCAGGCGCGCAAAGTGGCTCTCCATCCCCAGCTGTTCCGGCGTCGCGGTCAGCAGCAGAATGCCCGGCACGCGCTCGGCCAGCTGTTCAATGGCTTGATATTCGCGGCTCGGCGCCTCTTCGCTCCACACCAGGTGGTGCGCTTCATCGACCACCATCAGGTCCCACTCGGCGTCGCACAGGTGCTCCAGGCGCTGCTTGCTGCGGCGCACGAAGTCTAAAGAGCAGATCACCAGCTGTTCGGTTTCGAACGGGTTGTAGGCGTCATGCTGCGCTTCGGCGTAGCGCTCGTCGTCAAACAGCGAGAAGCGCAGGTTGAAGCGGCGCAGCATCTCCACCAGCCACTGGTGCTGAAGGGTTTCCGGGACCACGATCAGTACGCGCTCGGCGGCGCCGGAGAGCAGCTGCTGGTGCAGGATCATCCCGGCTTCGATGGTTTTACCTAAGCCCACTTCATCGGCCAGCAGGACGCGTGGCGCGTGACGACGGCCCACGTCGTGGGCGATGTTCAGCTGATGCGGGATCAGGCTGGTGCGCTGGCCGCGCAGGCCGCTCCACGGCATGCGGTACTGCTCGCTCTGGAACTTGCGCGCGCGGTAGCGCAGGGCAAAGCGGTCCATGCGGTCGATTTGGCCGGCGAACAGACGGTCCTGCGGCTTGCTGAACACCAGTTTGCTGTCGAGCAGCACTTCACGCAGGGTGACGTTCGCTTCCTGGGTATCGAGGCGGGTGCCGGTGTAGGACAGCAGCCCATTCTCTTCATGCACTTTGTCAACGTGGAGCTGCCAGCCTTCGTGGCTGGTAATGGTGTCGCCCGGGTTAAACATCACGCGAGTGATCGGGGAATCGTTGCGTGAGTACAGACGGTTTTCGCCGATGGCGGGGAAAAGGAGAGTGACCATGCGCGCATCCAGCGCTACCACCGTCCCTAATCCTAGTTCGCTCTCTGTGTCGCTAATCCAGCGTTGACCAAGTGTAAAAGGCATATATGTTCGGCTCTTTAGTTCTTTAATTGCAGGCAATAGTTGATCATCTCCATGTACAACCGGAGATGCGTCAAAATTGGGGCCAGGAATGGAAAGGGCGCTATATTACTGGATGGCAGAACGTTCGTCACGTCCTCCTCACGGTTCATTTTCAGGCTTCTGCGCCCGCGGAATGGGTGAGAAAAAATCAAAATAGCCCCAGCTGTCCTGTCACTATTGTAGCAAAGTCGTCGTTGACGAAGGGCAGGATCCCTTCCGCTACCGGCTGCAGCTGCTTTGACAAATAGTGGTCGTAATCGAGTGGCGACTGCTGATAATCCACCGGTTCCGGACCGCCGGTGGTCCAGACGTATTTGATGGTGCCGCGTTGCTGATACTGCTGCGCCCGACCCCGCTTCAGGTTGTGCTCATCGGCAAGCCTCGCGGCGCGCACATGCGGCGGCACGTTGCGCTGATACTCCGCCAGCGGCCGACGCAGGCGTTTGCGATAAACCAGCTGCTCATCGAGCTCGCCGTTCATCAGCCTGGCGATAGTCTCCCGCACATAATCCTGATAGGGCTGGTTGCGGAAGATGCGCAGGTACAGCTCCTGCTGAAACTGCTGGGCCAGCGGCGTCCAGTCGGTGCGCACTGTTTCCAGACCCTTGAAAACCATGCGCTGGCCGTCGCCCTCCTGAATCATTCCGGCGTAACGCTTCTTGCTGCCGGTATCGGCGCCGCGGATCGTCGGCATCAAAAAGCGGCAGAAGTGGGTTTCGTATTCCAGCTCCAGGGCGCTGGTTAGCTGGAGTTTGCCAAGCTCCTGCGCCCACCAGGCGTTGACGTCGTTCACCAGCGTCCGGCCGATCTCCGCCGCCTGCGCTTCGCTGTGCGGGCGCTTAAGCCAGACGAAGGTGGAGTCGGTATCGCCGTAGATGACGTCATAACCATTGGCTTCAATTAACGCTTTAGTCTGACGCATGATCGCGTGGCCGCGCATGGTGATCGACGAGGCGAGACGTGGGTCGAAGAAGCGGCAGGCGCTGGTGCCCAGCACGCCGTAAAAAGCGTTCATGATGATCTTCAGCGCCTGGGAGAGCGGCTTATTGTGCTGGCGCTTGGCTTCATCGCGGCCGTGCCAGATCTGGCTGACAATCCCCGGCAGGCAGTGCTTGTCTCGCGAGAAGCGGGCGCCGAGGAAGCCCTCAATACTGTGCTGGTCATCGGGGTGCGCCAGGCCCTCCACCAGGCCGACCGGATCGATTAAAAAGGTGCGAATGATCGACGGATACAGGCTCTTGTAGTCCAGCACCAGCACCGAGTCATACAGGCCGGGGCGGGAGTCCATCACATAGCCGCCGGGGCTCGCCTGGGGCGGCACGTCGCCGAGGTTCGGCGCCACGTAGCCCAGGCGGTGCATGCGCGGAAAATAGAGGTGGCTGAAGGCGGCGACCGAGCCGCCGTGGCGATCGGCGGGCAGGCCGTTGACCGTCGCCCGCTCGAGTAGAAACGGCATGATCTCCGTTTTGTGGAAGATCCGCGTCACCAGCTCGCAGTCCTGTAGGTTATAGATGGCCAGCGCCGGTTTATCTTCATGGAAGCGGCGATCGATCTCGTCCATCCGATCCCACGGGTTGTCGATGGCTTTGCCTTCGCCCAGCAGCTCGCGGGCCACCGCCTCCAGCGAAAAGGAGGAGAAATTCCAGAACGCCGATTTCAGCGCGTCGATGCCGTCAATAATCAGCCGGCCGTGGGCCTGGGCGAAGAAGACACCGTTCTTAAAACCGTGCTCGCGCCACTCCAGCTCGCTGTTGCCGCGGCCGAGCCTTAGCGGGATGCGGTAGCGTTCGGCATGCTTTTGTAGGACGCGCAGATCGAACTGCACCACGTTCCAGCCGATCAGCACGTCGGGGTCGTGATCGGCAAACCAGGCGTTGAGCTTTTCCAGCAGCAGGGGGCGACTGGCGACGTAGACCAGATCGAAATCGACGTCTGGCGGCGTTTCCGGTTCGGGGCCCAGCATGTAGACCACCCGCTGACCGCAGCCTTGCAGGCCGATGCAGTACAGCTCGCCGTGGCGGCTGGTTTCGATATCCAGCGACACCCATTTTAGCGGCGGGCGATAGTCAGGATTGGGTTTCATGCGCGCGTTAACCAGCTGCGGGCCGCGCGTTTCGCCTTCCACCCACACCGGGGCGGTAATAAAGCGCTCCATCAGGTAGCGCTCCGGCGGACGGATATCGCCCTCATAGAGGGTGACGCCGCTGTCGCGGAGCATCTTCTCCAGACGCATCAGTTGACGATGGGCGCGGCAGTAGAGGCCGACAACCGGCTGGCGATGGAAATCTTTCAGGGCCAGCGAGGCGAAGCGGAAGCCTTTCTCACCCTGCAGCAGTCGCTCAGCCTGCGCCCGCTGCGCTTCGGGGATAAAGGCGACGGACTCCTGCGGCGGCAGCGTGACCTGCAGCGGGCCGTCGTCGGTGGCCAGCCAGAAGGAAAGCTCGGTGCCTTGCGGAGTGTCCCGCCAGTGACGGGTGAGTAGAAAACCTGCTCGTGGCTGGGTCACGGGTGCTCTCGATGATAAAAAAACCAGGCCTGATTATAGCCTGGTTTCTCAATGAGTGCTGGGATTTTATACAGGTATTCGGCGCTGAGGTGGCCCCCGGATTTCGGCTTGCGCCTTATCCGGTCTGCCAGACGGTGCAGAGCCGTAGCCCTGCTAAACGCAGCGCGAGCAGGGTGATTATTGGCCGTAGTAGGCTTTGGCTCCATGCTTACGCAGATAGTGTTTATCCAGCAGCGTCTGCTGCATATCCGGCAGCTGCGGCGCCAGCTGGCGGCAGAAGATGCCCATATAGGCGATCTCTTCCAGCACGATGGCGTTATGCACCGCGTCTTCGGCGTTTTTACCCCACGCGAACGGGCCGTGGGAATGAACCAGCACGCCGGGCATCTGCGCCGGGTCGATCTCGCGCTGGCGGAAGGTTTCGACAATCACCTTGCCGGTTTCCCATTCGTATTCGCCGTTGATCTCCGCATCGGTCATCAGCCGGGTGCAGGGCACCGGACCATAGAAATAGTCGGCGTGGGTGGTGCCGGTCGCCGGAATAGCTTGCCCGGCCTGCGCCCAGATGGTGGCGTGGCGCGAATGGGTATGCACAATGCCGCCCAGCGTCGGGAAGGCCTGATACAGCAGGCGATGGGTCGGGGTATCCGACGAGGGTTTCTTCTTACCCTCCACCACTTCGCCGCTCTCCAGACTGACCACCACCATATCGTCGGCGGTCATCACGCGGTAATCCACGCCGGAGGGTTTGATAACCAGAACGCCCTGGTCGCGGTCGACGGCGCTGACGTTGCCCCAGGTTAAGGTCACCAGATTATGCTGCGGCAGCGCTAAATTGGCTTCCAGCACCTGGCGTTTAAGATCTTCTAACATAGTGTGCTCCGAATAGCAGGCGAGTCGGGTATCCCTCACCCCGACCCTCTCCCGTCGGGAGAGGGAGAAAGGCGGCATCGCGCCAGGCCGGTACCCTCTCCCCGGCGGGGAGAGGGGGAGGGTGAGGGGGCGACCTCTTAGCGTTTTGAACCGTAATAGACTTCATTCCAGCGCAGCGCGTCTTTGAAGGCCGGCAGACGGGTGTCGTTGTCGATGACCGTCAGCTCGATATCATTCAGTTCGGCGAACTGGCGCATATCGTCGAGGTTCAGCGCATGGCTGAAGACGGTATGGTGCGCGCCGCCGGCGATGATCCAGGCTTCCGAAGCGGTACGCAGATCCGGCTGCGCTTTCCACAGGGCGTTAGCCACCGGCAGCTTCGGCAGGTCGTGCGGGGTCGGGACGGTTTCGATGGTATTGACCAGCAGACGGAAGCGGTCTCCCAGGTCGATCAGGCTGGCGACAATCGCCGGGCCGGTCTGAGTATTGAAGATCAGGCGCGCCGGATCCGCTTTGCCGCCGATGCCCAGCGGCTGGACGTCGAGGATCGGTTTCTCGGCGGTGGCGATCGTCGGGCACACTTCCAGCATGTGCGAGCCGAGCACCAGATCGTTGCCGTTGTCGAAGTGGTAGGTGTAATCCTCCATAAAGGAGGTGCCGCCCTGCAGACCAGTTGACATCACCTTCATGATGCGAAGCAGAGCGGCGGTTTTCCAGTCGCCCTCGCCGGCAAAGCCGTAGCCCTGCTGCATCAGGCGCTGTACGGCGAGCCCCGGGAGCTGTTTCAGGCCGTGGAGATCTTCAAAGGTGGTGGTAAAGGCGTGGAAACCGCCCTGTTCGAGGAAGCGTTTCATCCCCAGCTCAATGCGCGCGGCGTCCAGCACGTTCTGACGCTTGTCGCCGTGAACCTGCGCCGCCGGGGTCAGACGATAGCTGCTCTCGTATTCATCGACCAGGGCGCTGATATCGCCGTCGCTGACGCTGTTGACCACTTGCACCAGATCGCCGACCGCCCAGGTGTTCACCGAGAAGCCAAACTTGATCTGCGCCGCGACTTTATCGCCGTCGGTCACCGCCACTTCGCGCATGTTATCGCCGAAACGGCACACTTTAAGATGACGGGTATCCTGTCTGGAGACCGCCTGGCGCATCCAGCCGCCGATGCGCTGGTGGGCCTCTTTATCCTGCCAGTGGCCGGTCACCACGCTGTGCTGCTGGCGCATACGGGCGCCGATGAAGCCGAACTCGCGGCCGCCGTGCGCGGTCTGGTTCAGGTTCATAAAGTCCATATCGATGCTGTCCCAGGGCAGCGCGGCATTGTACTGCGTATGGAACTGTAGCAGCGGCTTGTTGAGAATGGTCAGGCCGTTGATCCACATTTTTGCCGGCGAGAAAGTGTGCAGCCAGACCACTAACCCGGCACATTTGTCATCGTAGTTAGCGTCGCGGCAGATGTGGGTGATCTCGTCCGGGGTGGTGCCCAGCGGCTTAAGGACCAGTTTGCACGGCAGTTTGGCTTCCGCATTCAGGCTGTTCACCACATGTTCGGCATGCTTCGTCACCTGGCGCAGGGCTTCCGGGCCGTACAGATGTTGGCTGCCAATAACGAACCATATTTCATAGTTATCAAAAATCGTCATTTTCGTATCCTTAATGGGTGAGCGCTGCCTGAGATTGCGGGGCTTTTTCCGCCTTTGCAGCCGAAGGGAGATAGTGTTGTTCGGCGCTGACCGACCACTGTTGGTAGCGCTGATAGAGTTGTTCGAAACGCTGTGCCTGCGCCGGGCGCGGCTGCAGGGTGGTTTCCACCTGGCTTGCCATCCGCTGCTGGGCGGCTGGAATATCCTCATAGACGCCGGCGGCGACGGCGGCGAAGATAGCCGCCCCCAGCGCGCAGCACTGATCGGAGGCGACAATCTGCAGCGGACGGTTCAGCACGTCGCAGCAGGCCTGCATGATGACCTGGTTTTTCCGCGCGATACCGCCAAGCGCCATGACGTTGTTAACCGGGATCCCCTGCTCGGTGAAGCACTCCATAATGGCGCGGGCGCCGAAGGCGGTGGCGGCGATCAGACCGCCGAACAGCGCCGGCGCGTCGGTGGCCAGGTTAAGGTCGGTGATCACCCCTTTCAGGCGCTGGTTGGCATTCGGCGTGCGACGGCCGTTGAACCAGTCAAGCACCACCGGCAGATGCTCCAGCGATGGATTGTTGGCCCAGGCTTCGGTGAGCGCCGGCAGTAACTGTTTTTGGCTGGCTTTGATTTGCTCCCGCAACGCTGGCTGCTGCTGGGCTAGCTGCTCCAGCGGCCAGCCGAGAATGCGACCAAACCAGGCGTAAATATCGCCGAAGGCGGACTGGCCTGCCTCCATACCGATAAAGTGCGGGACCACGCTGCCGTCGACCTGGCCGCAGATGCCTTTGACCGTGCGGTCGCCGACGCTCTCTTTATCGGCAATCAGAATGTCGCAGGTGGAGGTGCCGATGACTTTCACCAGCGCGTTAGGTTGCGCGCCGGCGCCCACGGCGCCCATATGGCAGTCGAAGGCGCCGCCGGAGATGGCCACGGTCTGCGACAGGCCCAGGCGCTGGGCCCACTCTGCGCTCAGCGTGCCGACCGGCACATCGGCCGTCCAGGTATCGGTGAACAGCGGCCAGGCCAGATGCTGGTTAATGATGGGATCAAGCTCATCGAAGAAGCTGGCCGGCGGCAGACCGCCCCAGCTCTCATGCCACAGCGATTTATGCCCGGCGCTGCAGCGGCCGCGGCGCAGATCCTGCGGACGGGTGGTGCCGGAGAGCAGGGCGGGTACCCAGTCGCAAAGCTCCACCCACGAGGCGGCTGCCTGGGCGACGGCGCTATCTTCCCGGGTGACGTGGAGGATTTTGGCCCAGAACCATTCGCTGGAGTAAATCCCGCCAATATAGCGCGAGTAATCCTCTTTGCCCGGCTGGTGGCACAGGCGGGTGATCGCCTCGGCTTCCTCGACCGCGGTGTGATCCTTCCACAGGACAAACATGGCGTTAGGGTTGTCAGCGAATTCTTCGCGCAGCGCCAGCACGTTGCCCTCGGCATCAACGGGTGCCGGGGTTGAGCCGGTGCTGTCGACGCCAATGCCCACGACGTCGGCGCGCTGTTCGGCGCTCAGGGAGGCAAGTACGCTTTTCAGCGCCGCTTCCATGGACTCGATGTAATCTCGCGGGTGGTGGCGGAACCGGTTGTTAGCGCCATCGCAATACTGTCCTTCCCGCCAGCGTGGATACCACTCCACGCTTGCCGCCAGTTCTGCGCCGGAGGCGCATTCCACCGCCAGGGCGCGGACTGAGTCACTACCAAAGTCGAGGCCAATCGCAATTGCCATCTTGTTACTCCATGCAGAAATCATTCATGCAGCAACAGTAGATATCCCCGGCAAAATCCGTCAGGCCGGATTCGCTAATCTTATGGATTATTTTGCTGTCACCTCGCAAAGTGTGACGCCGTGCAAATATTCGATGTGGACTTTCCTGCCGTATTTATAGACACTTTTGTTACCCGGCATATCACGGTGGAATGCACGCCGCTGGCGCTTTTTTCGCTTGCTGTGCGGCTTTTTAGCGAAATTCCCACTGCCGTCGCAGTCGTGACAGGGCCGAGAGCGATAAAATGATGAATATGGACAATTGGTGTCACTAATACCTTCGGGGAGAACCACGCGTATGGCCGAAACGCAAAACGATCCGCTGCTGCCGGGCTACTCTTTTAACGCTCATCTGGTCACCGGCCTGACGCCGATTGAGGCGCAGGGATACCTGGATTTCTTTATCGACCGCCCGCTGGGTATGAAAGGCTATATCCTCAACCTGACGATCCGCGGCGAGGGGGTGATCAACAACCACGGCGAGCAGTTTGTCTGCCGGCCGGGCGATATGCTGCTGTTCCCGCCGGGGGAGATCCATCACTATGGCCGCCATCCCGACGCCAGCGAGTGGTATCACCAGTGGGTCTACTTCCGCCCGCGCGCCTACTGGCACGAGTGGCTCAACTGGCCGACGATCTTCGCCCAGACCGGCTTTTTCCGTCCGGACGAGCAGTGGCAGGCGCGCTTTGGCGAGCTGTTCGGCCAGATAGTCGATGCCGGACAGGGGGCGGGGCGCTATTCCGAACTGCTGGCGATTAATCTGCTGGAACAGCTCCTGCTGCGGCGGATGGAGGCGATCAACGAATCGCTGCATCCGCCGCTGGATAACCGGGTGCGCGACGCCTGCCAGTACATCAGCGACCATCTGGCGGACAGCCATTTTGATATCGCCAGCGTCGCCCAGCACGTCTGCCTGTCGCCCTCGCGTCTGTCGCACCTGTTCCGCCAGCAGTTAGGGATCAGCGTGCTCGGCTGGCGTGAAGATCAGCGCATCAGCCAGGCCAAACTGTTGCTGAGCACCACGCGGATGCCGATCGCCACCGTCGGGCGCAACGTCGGCTTTGAAGATCAGCTTTATTTTTCCCGCGTATTCAAAAAATGCACCGGCGCCAGCCCGAGCGAATTCCGCGCGGGATGTGAATAAAAAGTAAAGAAAGTGAAATGATGACCCGCTTAAATGTCACAGCCAGTAAACTATTAAGACAATTGTTGGCTTGACGACGGCGCGATGGCTTCGGAGAATCCGGGCTTCGTTTTTTAACCGGGTACATTATGCAAGCATTGCTCGAACACTTTATTACCCAATCCACGGTCTACTCGTTGTTAGCCGTGATGCTGGTGGCCTTTCTCGAGTCGCTGGCGCTGGTGGGGCTTATTTTACCCGGAACGGTGATGATGGCCGGCCTTGGGGCGCTGATTGGCGGCGGTGAGGTTAATTTCTGGCAGGCGTGGCTGGCGGGGATCGTGGGCTGTCTGCTGGGAGACTGGATCTCATTCTGGCTCGGCTGGCGCTTTAAAAAGCCGCTGCACCGCTGGTCGTTCATGAAGAAAAACCGCGCCCTGCTGGAAAAAACCGAGCATGCGCTGCACCAGCACAGCATGATCACCATCCTGATTGGCCGCTTTGTCGGGCCGACGCGTCCGCTGGTGCCGATGGTCGCCGGGATGCTCGACCTGCCGGTGGCCAAATTCGTGCTCCCGAATATTATCGGCTGCCTGCTCTGGCCGCCGCTCTATTTCCTGCCGGGGATTCTCGCCGGCGCGGCGATTGATATTCCGGCCGATGAAAACAGCGCCAGCTTTCAATGGCTGCTGCTGGGGGCGGCGCTGCTGGCCTGGCTGGCGGGGTGGCTGTGCTGGCGGCTGTGGCGGAGCGCGAAAACGTCTGGCGATCGGCTGTCCCGCTGGCTGCCGCGCGGGCGTCTGCTGTGGCTGGCGCCGTGTATGGTCGCGCTGGCGGCAACGGCGTTAACATTTGTCTTCCGCCATCCGCTGATGCCGGTCTATCTGGCGATCCTGCACAAGGTTATCGCGCGCTGATCCCCATCAGATGCGAGGCGCTGCTGCGGCCGCTTAACAGCTCGGCGGTAGCGCCATCCCAGACAATGCGCCCTTCGGCGACCACAATCGAGCGCGGCGCGATGCGCGCGGCATCTTCCACGCTGTGCGAAACCATCAGCAGGGTGAGCTGCTGCTGTTCACAGACATCCGCCACCAGCGCCAGCATCTCCTGACGCAGCGCCGGGTCGAGCGCCGAGAAGGGTTCATCCAGCAGCAGCACCGGCTGCTGGCGCACCAGACAGCGGGCCAGCGCCGCGCGCTGCCGTTGACCGCCGGAGAGCGCTCCCGGCAGGCGGTCAAGCAGGGCATCAATTACCATCTGGGCGGCAATCGCCGTGACTTTATGCTGCTGTTCGCGGCTCAGTTTCAGGCCAGGGTGGATCCCGAGGCTGATATTCTGCCGAATGGTCAGATGGTTAAACAGGTTATTCTCCTGGAACAGCATCGAGACCGGACGCTGCGCCGGCGGCGTCGCGTGATGCGTCTCGCCGTTAATCTGCAGGCTGCCGCTGGCGGGCGGCAGAAAACCGGCGATCAGATTCAGCAGGGTGCTCTTTCCGGCGCCGCTGGGGCCGAGCACCGCGATGCGCTCGCCGCGCGCGACGTCGAGAGTAAAGCGCATCGGCAGATGTTGGTACAGCCAGGTCACATCATTGAGTTTTAGCATCACGCCCCGGAAGTTTTTCAATCAGCGTAAATAGTAAGAAACAGAGCAGCAGCAGAAGCAGAGCGGTGACGGCGCCGTCCTGGCTGCGGTAGGCGCCTATCTGCTGGTAGAGATAGAAAGGCAGGGTGCGGAACGCCTCGTTGCCGAACAGCGCCACCACGCCGAAGTCGCCAATCGACAGCACGCAGGCGAAGGCTAACGCCTGGGCTAGGGGGCGCCGGAGCGCGCGAAGTTCGATGACCCGCAGTCGCGTCAGGCCTTCGATCCCCAGCGACTGGCACAGCATATTGTAGCGGACGGCAATGTCGCGCATCGGGTTTTCCAGCACTTTAAGCGCGTAGGGGATCGCCATCAGAGCGTTGGTAAAGATGACGATGCCGTCGGCGGACTCCGGCAGGCCGATGCTGTTATTGAGCAGTAGAAAGAAGCCGGTAGCCAGCACGATGCCCGGCATGGCAAGGATCAGCATGCCGCTCAGCTCCATCGCCTGCCCGGCCAGCGGCCGCTGGCGGGCGCGCAGCTCTCGACTGCTCCATAGCAGCATCATTGTCAGGGTCACGCTCAACAGCCCGGCGGCGATGGCGATGCGCAGGGAAGTCGTTAATGCCTGCCAGAGGGCGGGCTGCGCCAGCACGTCCAGCATATTGCGGTTGACCCCGTCGACGATGACCGCCAGCAGCGGCGGCAGCAGCAGCAGCAGGGCGGCGCCGATCAGCAACCCATCGCTCAGCCGGCTATGCAGGCGATCGTCAGGGTCACGCCAGCCGCGGACATGGCTGACGCCGATAGCCACCGCTTTACTGAGGCGCTGGCTGAGCAGCACCAGCCCGAGGCAGCAGAGCATCTGAATCAACGCCAGCATTGCCGCTCGCGCCGGATCGTAGTCAAAGCTCAGCGCCTGGTAGATAGCCAGCTCAATCGTGGTGGCCTTCGGGCCGCCGCCCAGTGACAGCACGGTGGCGAAGCTGGCAAAGCAGAGCATAAAAATCAGCGCGGCGACGGCGGGAATGTGCCGGCGCATCCATGGCCATTCGACGAGGCGGAAGAAGGCATAGCCGCGCATGCCAAGCTGGGCGGCAATCTGCCGCTGCTCGCCGGGAATGTTCTCCAGCGCCTGCAGCAGCAGGCGGGTGGCCATCGGCATATTGAAAAAGACGTGCGCCAACAGGATGCCCTGCAGGCCGTAAGGTGAGAAATCCCACTGCCAGCCGAAAGTGTGAAACAGCGAGGCCAGCCAGCCCTGGCGGCCATAGACGCTGAGGATGCCGAACACCGCCACCAGCACCGGCAGGATCAGGGTCATCGCGCACAGACGCAGCAGCAACGTGCGGCCGGGGAAGCGACGCCGATAAAGCGCGCGGGCGAGAAAGATAGCCGGCCCCACCGAGAGCAGCGCTGACAGCGACGCCTGCCAGAAGGAGAAGCGCACCACATGCCAGAGGTAGCTATCGCTGAAGACCGTCCGCCAGCCCGCGCCGGGCGCGCTGAACCACAGCGCCAGAAACGCCGCCAGCGCGACGGCGCAGAGCAGCGTAGCGGCGAACAGGCCCGGCAGCAGCCCGCTCAGGTTTAGCGGCTGACGGCGCGTTGCCATGCGCTAATCCAGGTCTGACGCTCGCTGGCGACCTGCTGCGGGGTAAACGTCAGCGTGGTCTGCGGTTTTACCAGGCTTGCAAAACCGGCCGGCAGCGCGACCTGGGTCACCGGATACATCCAGTTGCCGGTGGGGATGGCGTTCTGGAAGCCAGGAGATACCATGAATTTGAGGAATTTCTCCGCCAGTTCCGGCTGCTTGCTGGCGGCGGTGCGGGCGGCAACTTCGACCTGCAGATAGTGGCCTTCGGCGAAGTTAGCCGCCGCATAGTGGTCTTTTTTCTCTTCAATAATGTGGTAGGCCGGCGAGGTGGTGTAGCTCAAGACCAGGTCGCTTTCCCCTTTCAGGAACAGACCGTAGGCTTCGCTCCAGCCCTTGGTGACGGTAACGGTTTTCGCCGCCAGCTTCTGCCAGGCCTCGGGCGCTTTATCGCCATAGACCTTTTGCATCCACAGCAGCAGCCCCAGCCCCGGGGTGCTGGTGCGCGGATCTTCATAGATGACCCGCCATTTTTGCGGGCTCTCGACCAGCTCTTTCAGGCTCTTCGGCGGGTTGGCCAGTTTGTTTTTGTCATAGACGAAGGCGAAATAGCCGTAATCGTAGGGGACAAAGGTGTCGTTATCCCAGCCGCCCGGCACGCTGACCGCGCTGGCGGGTACGTTGCTTTTGGCAAACAGTTTACTCTGCGCCGCGGCTTCCAGCAGGTTGTTATCAAGGCCCAGCACGACGTCGGCCTTGCTGTTTTTGCCTTCCATGCGCAGGCGATTCAGTAGCGAAACGCCATCTTCCAGCGCGACGAACTTCAGCTCGCAGCCGCAGTCCGCTTCAAACGCTTTTTTGACCGCCGGGCCGGGGCCCCAGTCGGCAGAGAAGGAGTCATAGGTATAGACAGTGAGGACAGGCTTCGCCAGAGCGGGCATGGCGACCAGCGCCAGCAGCGGGAGTAATTTTTTCAACACTTTGCACCTCAGAAAAAAGGGGGGGCAAAGGATTTTGAGTGAGCCTCAAATCCCTTCGCCGGCGTTATCCGGATCAGGTTCGACGGGTATTTTCTCAGCCCATACGCTTCATCCTTCAAGCCGCATCTGCGTTAGCTTCGCGCGTTCACCCCAGTCACATAGTTATCTATGCTCCAGGGGATTCACCCGCTTGCTGCCTTGATGCAACTTGAATGATATTGCGTATGTTTATTAGCACCCCGTTGAGAACGGCCTTAGTGTAATGATTTTGTCAGATGACGGAAAGGCTTACGGCTCCGGCGGCGCAAACCATGCGGATTTAAAATCGAACCAGCCGAGGGTGTTCATCCGCACGCCGCGCATACTGCGCTGGCCCTGAATCATCAGCCAGTGATGGATCAGCGGCACGATATGCTGGCTGGCCAGCAGACGCTGACTCCAGGTGGCCGGATTAAACTCTCCCGCGCGCCAGCGGCTGGCGTCTTCCTGCCAGTCGATGGGGATGCAGCGCTGAATCAGCGGGACTTCGTACAGATAGGCGAATAGCGAGAATTCGATTGGCAAGGTGAAGTTAACGCTGTTGAGCCAGATATCGCTGACTACCTCGCCGCGATGCCAGGCATCGTACTCCAGCTCCTGGATCTCCAGCTTCACCTGATGCGCGGCCAGCAGGTCGCGCATGATCCCGCCGATCACCCGGTGTTCGACGTGATCGCGGTAATAGGTGAGGGTGACCGTCTCCAGCCCCGCCGGCTTGTCGCTGGCGTGATTGCTGGCGTGATGCCAGCGCGGCAGCAGGCCGTAGGCGGGAAACCAGTTGCCCTGGTAGTGTTCGCCCGCGTGGTAGAGCAGGTTCGCGGGCTGGAACAAATAGCTTAACCAGCGGCGCACCGCCTCGTTGGCGCCCAGCGGGCTTCGCGAGTCAAACAGCAGGTAGTAGCACCCCTCTTCCAGACGACTCTCCACCGCCTTTTCGCTTTCGGTATTGCCCTGCAGCGTCAGGCCGCCGTTGGGCTCTTCGCTAATTTCCGGTAGCACCCAGACGTTCACCTCATCGATCAGCGCCCGGTAGCCAAAATAGTCCTCAAAGGCGTGGATCTTGAGCTGGTTCTGATTGTTACGCACCACGGCATACGGGCCGGTGCCGACCGGCATCGAAGAAAAGTGGTTCATGGTCTGCCACTCCTGCGGCAGCACCATCGCTGGCACCTGGCCCAGCAGCCAGGGCAGCCAGCGGTCGGGCTGGCGCAGATGAATATCCAGGGTCCAGGCGGTGGGCGACTCGATGCGTTCGATATGCGAATAGAGCGGCAGGGCATTGCTGCGCTGCAGAGAAGCGATCACATCGCTCATCTCCAGCTCACGGCCATGGTGAAAATGGATGCCTGGCCGGAGGAAAAAGCGCCAGTGGGTGGGCGTCAACTGCTGCCAGTGGTGGGCAATATCAGCTTCCAGTTCCCCATTTTCCTCATTTACCCGCGTCAGCGCGCTGAATATTTGCCGGGCGATATGGGTTTCCGAACGTCGCAGCGCGCTGCCGGGCAGTAAATTCTTCATCGGCCGGTAGTAGAGCACGCGCAGGATGTGCCGCCCCTGGCGGAAGCTGCGCCCGAGATGCGAGACCAGCATCTGACGGACGGCGGCTTTATCGCCGACCAGCTGCACCAGCTGATCGATGCGATCCTGTTCAAGCAGATCTTCGGCACGCTGCTGCTGCAGGGCGAGGCCGGTATAGAGAAAGGTCAGCCGCGAGCGTTTTCCGCGGCCAGCCTCCGCCTTCCAGGTCAGCCAGCCGCGGGACTCCATCATATTGAGCAAGGTGCGCATGTGGCGGCGCGAGCAGCTTAGCATTTCCGCCAGCTCGTTGAGGGTGGTCTCCTGCGACTTGCCGTCGCAGCACTGCCATAGACGGATGAACTGTTGTTGCAGACGGCCGGAAGACATAAAAGGGGAACTCCTGCGCAAAACTCAGCAATTTATTACTCCCCATATTAAGCCAATAATGAATCCCGATGAAGCGAGGAGGTGAATATGATGAGGTCTACCGCAAAATCGTTCTACCAGCGCTACTTTTCTGCGACGCAGGAAGCGTCCTGGCTGGCCCGCCTGATGGCAGGACGACAGCAGGAAATCCTGGGCGAACTGATGCAGTGGGGAGTGACGTCAAAGACCTCTGATCATTGACTTGCAGACATCATGTGTGACTGAGTATTGGTGTTATACTCGTCGTTTTTCAAGCTGCAGGTGCGCGCGCTTGCCCGGGTCTATCGCTGTCGATGCTCCCAGAGCCTATGTTCTGGCCGCGTGAATCGCCCCTACGGGACTCACCCTTTCGGAGCCAGCGTAAGCGCTGCGCAAAACGGTTAACCGTTTGTCCTGCAACGTGAAATCCACAGAGTATAGAATCACCCGCCAGCAGAAAGCCTCTGCTGGCTTTTTTCGTTTACTTCGCGTGTGTTAAGGACATTTCATGCTGTGGTTGATGACGATGGGACGACGGCTAAACGGCGTCTATGCCGCCTTTATGCTGGTTGCTTTTATGATGGGCGTGGCGGGCGCATTGCAGGCGCCGACGTTGAGTTTGTTTCTCAGCCGCGAAGTGGGGGCGCAGCCGTTCTGGGTGGGCCTGTTCTACACCGTGAATGCGATAGCCGGGATCCTGGTGAGCCTGGCGCTGGCCAAGCGCTCCGATAGCCGCGGCGACCGGCGGCGGTTAATTATGTTCTGCTGTCTGATGGCGGTAGGCAATGCGCTGCTGTTTGCCTTCAACCGCCACTATCTGACGCTGATCACCTGTGGGGTGATGCTGGCATCCATCGCTAACGCCGCCATGCCTCAGCTCTTTGCCCTGGCGCGGGAATATGCCGACAGCTCGGCGCGGGAAGTGGTGATGTTCAGCTCGGTCATGCGTGCCCAGCTGTCTCTGGCGTGGGTGATTGGCCCGCCGCTGGCCTTTATGCTGGCGCTCAACTATGGCTTTACCACCATGTTCTCTATTGCGGCGGGCATCTTTGCGATCAGCCTGGCGCTGATTGCGGTCAAACTGCCCTCGGTTCCGCGCGTGGAACAGCCCTCGGAAGAGGCGGAGGCGCTGGCGCAGGCCGGCGGCTGGCAGGACAAGAATGTGCGGATGCTGTTTATCGCCTCCACCCTGATGTGGACCTGCAACACCATGTATATCATTGATATGCCGCTGTGGATCAGCAGCGATCTCGGGCTTCCCGACAGTCTGGCCGGGATCCTGATGGGCACCGCCGCCGGCCTGGAGATTCCGGCGATGATCCTCGCCGGCTACTACGTGAAGCGCTTTGGTAAACGTAAAATGATGGTAGCGGCGGTGGCGGCCGGTGTGCTGTTTTATCTGGGGTTGATCTTGTTTCATGGCCGAACGGCGCTGCTGGCCCTGCAGCTGTTCAACGCCATTTTTATCGGCATAATCGCCGGGATCGGCATGTTGTGGTTCCAGGATTTAATGCCGGGACGCGCGGGGGCGGCGACCACCCTGTTTACCAACAGTATTTCCACTGGCGTGATCCTCGCCGGCGTGATGCAGGGGGCGCTGTCGCAGAGCTATGGCCACGCCAGCGTCTACTGGACGATCGCCGCGATTTCGCTGGTGACGCTGTTTTTAACCAGCAAGGTGAAAGATATCTGACCGTCCTCTTCGCCCCGGCGTGCAATTCGCCGGGGCCGCCGTCTTTACTTCAGTTCGATTCGCTTGATGTCGCCGATGATAAAAATGTAGGCAATCACGCCGATCAGCGCCGTCAGGCCGACGTAGATCAGTGCGTAAAAGAAGTTACCCGTTGCGGAGATAATCACGCCAATTATCAGTGGGGCTATAATCGACGCCATATTAGCGCAGAAATTAAATATCCCGCCGGTCAGGCCTGCCATATTTTCCGGGGCAATATCAGAAATTAACGTCCAGCCCAGACCAACCATTCCCTGACCAAAAAATGCCACTGACATAATAATAATAACGGTGCTGTTGGCGCTCACCCAGTTCGCCGCAATAATACAGCTGGAGAGTAATAATCCGGAAATTATTGGTAACTTCCGACTGATATTGACGGAGCCGGTTCGCTTCAGCAGTCGGTCCGAGATCCAGCCGCCGAAGAGGATGCCGATGGCGGCGGCGAGAAACGGCCAGGTGGCGAAGAAGCCAACGTGCAGCCAGGGAAGATGGCGCTCGTTGGCCAGATAGCTGGGAAACCATGTCAGGAAAAACACCAGCGTGGTGTTGCCGGCAAACTGACCCAGACTGGCGCCGAGGATCTGGCGACAGCCCAGCAGGCGCCTGGCGTCACGCCAGTTAAATGGAACGTTCTGGATTTTATTGTTAATACCGTTTGCGCCGATATAATCCAGCTCCGCTTGATTAGCCGTGCGCGATTCATGGGGTTCGTGATAAAAACGCCACCACACCAAAGTAAATAAAATACCTAATCCTCCGGTGAGGAAAAAAAGCGTTCTCCAGCCGTGATGTTCGAGGATTAAAAATAACAGCGGTGAGAAGGCCGCCAGTCCTATATATTCACCAACCGTATATGTTGCCGTCGCCCGTGCGCGCTCATGCTGCGGGAACCAGGTGCTGACGATGCGGCTGTTGGCCGGGAAGCAGGGCGCTTCACTGACGCCAAGTCCCAGGCGCAGAAGCAGCAGAGATTTAAGCCCGAGGGTGAAACTTTGCAGCAGGGTAAACAGCGACCAGAAGAAAATTGACAGGGCATAGGTCAGTTTGTTGCCGAAGCGGTCTAAAAACATGCCGCCGGGGATCTGCGCCAGGGCATAGGTCCAGGCAAAGGCGGAGAAAATGATGCCCATCATCGCCGGATCGATATGAATTTCCTGGGTTAACTGTGGGGCAACGATACCGAGGATGGTGCGGTCGAGATAATTGATCATCGTTCCGACGGACAACAGCAGTAAAATAACTATCCGAACGCGGCTTCTTTTTTTCGTCCCTGATGAGGAAGTGAGGACTTCCTGAGAGTTTGACATACTCATAGCGAGATCCTTTAAAGTTTAAAATATTTTTGCATATATTTGTATATGCAAAAATATCTCCGGGAACTATAGGTAGTATCTATGAATGGCAACGCTTTGTGGCACATTCATACGCTTCAGAAAATAATATTTGATACACCGCCGATATTTACCCGCTCATGCGCATTATTGGTGGCTTGCATGGTATATTAGCATCAGTGGATTTATTCTTATATTATACGGGCAAAAATAATGAACCTAAAGCAACTTTATTATTTTAAACGTCTGTCTGAAACTGAACATTATACCGAAGCGGCCTCCAGTCTGTGCATCACTCAGCCTTCGCTAAGCCATGCGATATCAGAGCTGGAGAAGGAGTTAGGGGTCGCGCTGTTCGCCAGACAGGGACGGAACGTTAAAATTACGCAAAACGGCAAGCGTTTTCTGCCGTATGTCGAAGATGCCCTGGCCTCACTGGAAAATGGCCGCACAGTTTTGCAAAAAAACGGCGCTGAAAATAAAGAAAACATTCGTATCGCCTTTATTTACACGATGGGCGAATATGTTGTTCCGCAGTTAATTAATAAATATTCTCTTTCACCTGAGTTTCACAATGTGACTTTTTCTTTTACTCAAGGGACCTCGCTGACGCTGTTGCAGGAGCTGAAAGCGGGAAAAGTCGATCTGGCGATCTGCTCTTATATTGCCGATGAGCCAGATATCGATTTTATTCCGGTTATTCAGCAGGAGCTGGTGGTGGTGACCGCCAGGGATCATCCGCTGGCCCGTCTGTATGAACATGAAGTCGACCTCGTGGAGACGATTCATTATCCCTATATCTATTTTTCAGAAAATAGCGGCTTACGTCCGTTTATCGATAATGTATTTATGCAGCAAAAGCTGGTGCCGGAGATTGCCTGCTACGTGGAAGAGGATACCGCGATGGCCGGGCTGGTCAGCATTGACTACGGGATCGCGATCATGCCGCGGATCTCGGCGCTCTCCCATTACAACGTCCATATCCTGAAGATTAAAAACACCCTCCCTCCGCGCTATATCTATCTGGCGACCATGAAAGACCGGGGACTTTCCCCGGCGCTGCAGTCGTTTAAAAATGTGGTCATCCACGACAGCCAGAAGATCTGTTAGCGAATAGCCCGGAGTGGTCCTCCGGGCTAAGGGGTTATCAGGAGAGAATATCCATCACTTCACGCAGCTTATTGATGGCGATCTGTCCCGGCGCGGAAGCTTGACCCACGGTACCGAAGGTCATGGCTGAGCCAAAAAGACGCCCGGTCACCCGGCTGACGCCGCCTGATTTTCCCATCGACATGGTGATCAGCGGGCGGGTGGCATACTTCTCTTTCATGGTCAGCGTGGCGGCGAGCAGGGTCAGAACGTCCTGCGGCGATTGCGGCATCACCGCGATCTTCGGCAGATCGGCACCCAGATCCTGCATGCGGCGCAGGCGATAGATGATATCTTCCTGGGCGGGGGTTTTATGAAAATCATGGTTACTCATGATCACTTTGACGCCCGCGGCATGCGCATCGTCAACCAGCGCGCGGATCTGCGCTTCATCATTGAACAGCTCGACATCGATGACATCAACCAGTCCACTGCGCGCCGCTTCGCGGTTGAGCGCGAAGTAGGCATCGTCGCTGAGCTCGGTCTCGCCGCCTTCTTTCTTGCTGCGGAAGGTGAACAGCAACGGCAGGGCTTTCAGCGCACCACGGATTTCCGCCAGCGCGGCCATCACCTGGGCCATCTCTCTGACCTGCGTAAAGTGATCAACGCGCCATTCGATGATATCGGCGCCGGCGTCGACCAGGCCGTGGGCGTTACCCAGTATTTCATCCAGCGTTTTGCCGATCAGCGGTACACAAATTAAGGTTTCCCCTTCCTGGAAGGTGATGTTCTTTACGGTAACTGCATTTGTCATGTAGGCATCCATTATTATTCGCGTTGAACCTCAGGCGGTGACTGCGGTGCGTGATACTTTTTGCGCCGCCCGAGCCTGCAGTTGACGATAGCCGATGTACAGGGCGATCACAAAGCCGATCACGGCGATCGCAAAATCAAACCACATAATGCTGGCAATACTGATCTGCGAAAGTTTGGCGGTGATCAGCGGGATCGTGAAGCTGGCGATACTGCCGGCGGTGTAGAAGATCCCGGTTGCCTTGCCTTTCCCGTTCGGGAAGCTCATCGCCATGATCGTCGCTCCCAGCTGTAGCACTCCGCCCGCGGCGGCAAAGCCGATGACAAAGGCGAAGCCGGTAACCATCATCGGCGTCGGGAACAGGCACACCAGCAGCAGCGAGACCATCGACAGGCCAGTATAGATGATCATGGCGACGGCAGAGCTGAACACCTCTTTGACGAAGGCAGCAGTCACGAAGACGCAGACCAACGACCCAACGGTATAGATGCTGAGCAGCTTAATCGCCGAGGCATAGGGCAGCCCGACCACGAACTGGCCGTACTGCGCCAGCCACTGGCTGACCAGATAGAACGTCGCCATGCCGATATAGCCGTACAGCGTGAAGATCATCATATCCAGTTTGTTGGCCTGCGGACGGGCGAACGTTTCCGCCTGTGGCTCAGGAGATTCCTCTTTTTTCGCTGCCTGGCTGTCAGGGAATGGCATTTTAAGCAGGTAAATCCCGCTCAGTACAAAGAGCGCCGCCGCAATCACGAACGACCAGCCGAACCATAGATTCGCCCAGATCAGGAAGCTGATAATGAACGGCAGCAGGAACTGCCCGGCGGAAACGAAGGCTTTGATCAGCACGTTGGCCCGGCTGGCGGAGTGCGGGAAAGATTCCATCAGCGCCGGATAGGTGCCGGAGTCGAGGAAGCTGTTCGCCAGGCCCGCCATAATGCCGAAGGCATAGGCCAGATAGATATTTTTGGTCAGCAGAATGCCGATAAAAAAGATCAGATAGCTGAGGATCCCCAGATAGATAAAGGGCTTACGACCAAAGCGATCCGACAGAAAGCCGGTCACGATGGTCGCTAACTTACCAATACCTAACGAGGAGATAACGATCGATACGCCGGCTTTATCTGTTCCCCACTGCTCCTGAAGATGAGCCATGTTGAGGGTGATCAGCAGCACCCCCATGCCATGAATCAGGTAGTTGAGGTACAGCCCTGCCGCGGTAGGGATGTATTTATTTTTCATCGCTTGCCCCTTAGAACAGGATGCTTTTGATGTAATCAACCGGCATCTGTTTACCCGTCCAGATTTCGAACGCGCGCGCGCCTTGCCACAGCATCATCCCGAGGCCGTTTAGCGTGCGGCAGCCTTTTTTCTCAGCCACTTCCAGCAGGTGGGTTTTGCGCGGGTTGTATACGACGTCGGAGACGATCAGATCCGGACGCAGAAAGCTGTCGTCCGGCAGCAGCATCTGGCCTTCGAACGGCTTCATGCCGACCCCGGTGGCATTGGTCAGGATCACGCTGCTATCGATTTCGGCACGCAGTTTGTCATGATCGTCAAGATCGAACAGATGGATCTCACAGCGCGTGTTGTTGCGGATCTTGGCGACCGTTTCTTCGGCGTTGGCGAAGAATTTATCGCGACGGTTGAAGATGGAGATCGCCTTCACGCCATCCAGTGCCGCCTGGACGCAGAGTGCGGTCGCCGCACCGCCGGCACCGAGCACGGTCATCTTCTTGCCAATGATATCGATACCCGCTTCGCTAAGGGCGCGCATATAGCCGGTGCCGTCGGTGATATGCCCGGTCAGGACGCCGCCGTCATTGACCACGGTATTCACCGCCCCGACCAGCTGCGCCGCCGGCGACAGCTTATCGAGATACTGGCAAATCTCGGTTTTGTTCGGCATAGAGACGTTAAAGCCGCGCAGCTTCAAAGCCCGGAAGCCCTGGACAACGTCTTTCAGCTCCTGATTACCGACTTCAAAAGCCAGGTAGACGTAGTCCAGCCCGAGATGGGCGAAAGCCTCGTTGTGCATGGTGGGCGACATGCTGTGGCGAATCGGGGTGGCTATCAGACCAATCAGCTCAGTGTGTCCAGTAATACGTTCTGCCATGACAAAAATCCTCAATAAGTTAGAAAGGGAATTCGTTGTGCTTCGCGGCTGCCCAGCGCACCCATGTCTTCGAGGGTGTCCAGCACGTTGCGGCCTTCGCGGATGCCGTCGATAATGCGTCGCGCCATCACGCTGTCGCCGATATTCATGATTTTGACGTTATTGGCATTGGCCCAGCGTTCGATCTCGTCGAGACCCGTCCGGTTGGCGCGCATCCCCAGACAGACAAAGCCGTAGTCGAAGGGGATATCGAAGGTGTGCTGTGTATTTTTCACCTGGAAATGGTCGGCAGCCACCGCCATCAGTTGCGTATTCATGTGCTGTTCGACCTGGTGCTCGTCGAGCATGGTCAACATGGCATTCTTGGTAATGATGTCGAGATCGCGACCGGCGGCGTCCTGCATTTCGATTAAGACCGCCTGCGCGCCGCGAGCGGTAAAGTATTCGATGACGTCGAGGCCAACGGCGCCCGCGCCGACAACGGCGATGCGTTTGCCCTCGACATGGGTAAATTTCGCCAGATTGTCGATCATGCCGGTAATGGAGAAGACTTTGCCTTCCGCGGCGTCAATATTCTCCCGCAGTCCAGCAATGGGCGGCAGCAGGGGGGTTGAGCCGGTGGCATTGACGATCAGATGTGGACGCAGGGCGGAAACCGAGGCCACGTCTGCCCGTTTGCCGACCTGCAGCATCAGGTTGTCCAGCGCGGCGATGCGGTTTTTCATAAACTGCGGGAAATCCGCGATGCGTTTTTTCTCCGGCAGACGGGCGATATCGCTGGCGAGACCGCCGACGTGATTTTTCGCCTCCAGCAGCCAGGTGTGGCAGCCGACTTCCGCCGCGGTGCAGGCGGCCTCCATCCCGGCAGTGCCGGCGCCGATGACGACCACGTTCGTTTCGCGATTAACGCGCCGCGTTTTGTAGGCATCGCCGTGAATGATGTCCGGGTTAATTGAACAGCGCAGCGGACGCGAGCGGGCGATGCGATGGTCGGCGCAGCCGATGTTGCAGGAGATGCATTTGCGCATCACGCGCTCTTTACCGCTTTGCACCTTCTGCACCCACTCCGGCTCGGCAATCAGACCGCGACCAATGGCAATGAGATCGGCATCGCCGCTGGCGAGGATATCCTCGGCCACCTGCGGGGTACGGATATTGCCGGCGATGACCGTGGGCTTATGGAATTTATCGCGCACCGCGCGGGAGAGGTAACGCTTCCAGCCATCCTCCAGCGACATCTGGTCGATTTGCAGATTCAGGTTGTCGTTCTGCGCCGCCGAGACGTTGATGATATCGACCTTCTCCTGACAGAGCTCAAGGATGCGCAAGGAATCTTCGAGGGTATTGCCGCCTTTGAGGAAGTCGTCGGCGCTGATGCGCAGGCTGACCGGAAAACGTGGCCCGACGCAGGCGCGAACTTTATCGACAATCAGACCTAATATTCGAGTGCGGTTTTCGACGCTGCCGCCAAATTCATCGGTGCGTTTGTTAAATAACGGCGATAAAAACTGGCTAATTAAATAGGAGTGGCCGGCATGAATTTCGGCGCAGTCAAAACCCGCGCGACGAACGCGCTCTGCGGCGTCCCCGAATTTTTCCACCGCGTGATAAATTTCCTCATGGGTCATTGGCCGCGGAATATTACCGTGCTTTTTCGAGGGCGTCGTCGAGGAGGAGAGCGGTGTCTGACCCTCGAGGCGGTAGGCATAAGCGGAAGCGCCAGCGTGATTTAACTGAATGGATACGCAGGCGCCGTGTTTATGCAGGGTCTCGGTTAATTTAAACAGCCGCGGGATATATTGATCGTTATCGATCCGCAGTTGGGTGGTGCCGTTGGAAGCGAAAGGGAAATCAATACAGATGTTTTCGATGGTGATAAGACCGGTGCCGCCTTTGGCCCGTAGTTCGTAGTATTCCAGCTGTTCCTGCGAGACCTCGCCATTGAGCGTAGCCATATTGGTGCCCATCGGGGGCATAATAATGCGGTTTTTTAGCGTCATGCCGTTGATGGTCAACGGACTGAAAAGGTGCGGATAGTGGCTCATCTCTTCTCTCCACAGGAGGCCGGGAGGCCGCTATGCGGGGGCCCGGGCGTGTCCTTAGTTAATATTTCTCTGTGGAAAAAGATAGCGAGGGGAAAAATTGAAAAATAATGTTTTTTTTTGCTGTGAGCTATAGGGGTTCTCTATGAGATTAACGCTTCTTTCACATTGTTATATTTTTATATTAAACACTCATACCTTATTTTTACTTGCAGTGAAGGGTTAATACATAAACCGCGCAGGTCAGGGGGAAGAAAGCGAAATCATTCGTCTTTATCGCGTGGGGCAGGCCAACGTCATGGGCTGACGTTCGAAGAATTAATATTGTTTTTTGTGCGTGAGATCTCAATTTTCTGCCGCAATAAATTAAAAAGCCCGGTCAAATGACCGGGCGCGAAGCTTAATTCATAAACGCCGGCAGCTTGTGCTCATAGTCGGAAATCGCCGCTTCATGTTGCAGCGTCAGGCCGATGCTATCCAGGCCATTAAGCATGCAGTGGCGACGGAAATCGTCGATCTTAAAGCTGTAGGTTTTATCCCCCGCTTTCACCACCTGCGCTTCCAGGTCCACTTCAAACGTAATGCCCGGGTTGGCCTGCACCAGTCTGAACAGCTCGTCGACCTGCTCATCGCTCAGCGTCACCGGCAGCAGCTGGTTGTTGAAGCTGTTGCCGTAGAAAATATCGGCAAAGCTTGGGGCGATAACGACTTTAAAACCGTAATCGGTCAGCGCCCACGGCGCATGCTCGCGGGAGGAGCCGCAGCCGAAGTTTTCCCGCGCCAGCAGGATAGAGGCGCCTTTGTACTCAGGAAAGTTCAGCACGAACTCCGGGTTCGGCTGTTGACCTTTATCATCGAGGAAGCGCCAGTCGTTGAACAGGTGCGCGCCAAAGCCGGTGCGGGTCACTTTCTGCAGAAACTGCTTGGGAATAATCGCGTCGGTATCGACGTTTGCAGCATCCAGCGGAACCACCAGGCCGGTATGTTGGGTAAATTTCTCTGCCATGATGGTCTCCTTACTTCAGATTACGGATATCGGCGAAATGGCCGGTCACAGCCGCCGCCGCGGCCATTGCCGGGCTCACCAGGTGCGTGCGTCCGCCGCGGCCCTGACGGCCTTCAAAATTACGGTTGCTGGTGGAGGCGCAGCGCTCGCCCGGGTTCAGGCGGTCGTTGTTCATCGCCAGACACATCGAGCAGCCCGGTAAGCGCCACTCAAAGCCGGCTTCGATAAAGATCTTATCCAGGCCTTCCGCTTCCGCTTGCGCTTTCACCGGACCGGAACCTGGTACCACCAACGCCTGGACGCCCGGCGCCACTTTACGCCCTTTGGCGATTTCCGCCGCGGCGCGCAAATCTTCGATACGCGAGTTGGTACAGGAGCCGATGAACACTTTATCGATAGCCACTTCCGTCAGCGGGATGCCGGATTTCAGTCCCATATAGGCCAGCGCTTTCTCAGCGCTGGCGCGTTCCACCGGGTCGCTGAATGACGCAGGATCGGGGATATTATCGGTGACCGAAATCACCTGGCCTGGGTTGGTGCCCCAGGTCACCTGCGGAGCAATCTCAGCCGCCTGCAGCGTCACCACGGTGTCAAATGTGGCGCCGTCGTCGGTTTTCAGGGTTTTCCAGTACGCCACCGCATCGTCAAAATCTTTGCCTTTCGGCGCGTGCAGACGGCCGCGTACGTAATTGAAGGTGGTTTCATCCGGCGCGACCAGGCCCGCTTTGGCGCCCATCTCGATCGCCATGTTGCACAGGGTCATGCGACCTTCCATGCTCAGATCGCGGATCGCTTCGCCGCAGAATTCCACCACGTGGCCGGTGCCGCCGGCGCTGCCGGTTTTACCAATGATCGCCAACACGATATCTTTGGCGGTGATGCCCGGCGCCGCTTTGCCTTGCACTTCGATTTTCATGGTTTTCGCACGACCCTGTTTCAGGGTCTGGGTCGCCAGCACATGTTCCACTTCGGAAGTGCCGATGCCGAAGGCCAGCGCGCCGAACGCGCCGTGGGTGGCGGTATGGGAGTCGCCGCATACAATGGTCATCCCCGGCAAGGTCACCCCTTGTTCCGGGCCCATTACGTGAACGATGCCCTGGTACGGGTGATTCAGGTCGTACAGCTCAACGCCGAACTCTTTACAGTTCTTAATCAGCTCCTGCATCTGAATGCGGGCCATCTCGCCGGACGCGTTAATGTCTTTGGTCTGCGTCGAGACGTTGTGATCCATGGTGGCGAAGGTTTTACCCGGCTGGCGCACCTGGCGGCCGTGGGCGCGCAGGCCGTCAAAGGCCTGCGGGGAGGTAACTTCATGCACCAGATGGCGGTCGATATACAACAGCGGGGTTTCGTTTTGCGCCTCATACACCACGTGCGCATCAAACAATTTTTCGTATAACGTCTTCGCCATGATTACACCCCTTCTGCGACATAGCGGGCAATGATATCGCCCATTTCATCAGTGCTGACCGCCACCGTGCCGCGCGCTAAGTCGCCGGTACGAATCCCTTCCTCCAGAGCGCGGTTAATCGCGCTTTCAATTGCGCTCGCCGCCTCGTTAGCGTCAAGGCTATAGCGCAGCAGCAGCGCCAGGGAGAGGATCTGCGCGATCGGGTTAGCGATATTTTTGCCAGCGATATCCGGCGCCGAGCCGCCTGCAGGCTCGTACAGGCCGAAACCTTGTTCGTTAAGGCTGGCGGACGGCAGCATACCCATCGAGCCGGTGATCATTGCGCACTCGTCGGAGAGGATGTCGCCGAACAGGTTGGAGCACAGCAGCACGTCGAACTGAGACGGATCTTTAATCAGCTGCATGGTGGCGTTATCGATATACATATGCGCCAGCTCAACGTCCGGATACTCTTTGCCGATCTCACTGACGATTTCGCGCCACAGAATAGAGGACTGCAGAACGTTGGCTTTATCGATGGAGGTCACTTTGTGACGACGTTTACGGGCAGATTCAAAAGCGATGCGCGCGATACGTTCGATTTCAAAGCGGTGATACACCTCGGTATCAAAAGCTTTCTCATGCTGACCGCTGCCTTCGCGGCCTTTCGGCTGGCCGAAGTAGATGCCGCCGGTCAGTTCGCGAACGCAGAGAATGTCGAAGCCGTTGGCGGCGATGTCGGCGCGCAGCGGGCAGAACTCTTCCAGCCCCTGATACAGTTTGGCCGGGCGCAGGTTGCTGAACAGTTTGAAGTGTTTACGCAGCGGCAGCAGGGCGCCGCGCTCTGGCTGTTCTGCGGGCGGCAGGTGTTCCCACTTCGGGCCGCCAACGGAGCCGAACAGGATCGCGTCCGCCTGCTCGCATCCGGCGACCGTCGCCTGCGGCAGGGGAGTTCCCTGGCGGTCGATGGCCGCGCCGCCGACGTCGTACTGGCTGGTGGTAATGTGCATGGCAAAACGTTGGCGCACGGCTTCCAGTACTTTCATCGCCTGGTTCATCACTTCCGGGCCAATGCCATCACCCGGCAAAACGGCAATATGGTAATTCTTCGACATTACACGGTTTCCTTATTGTTCTCTTTATTCTGAGCTTTGCGTTGCAATTCTTTTTCGACTTCGGCGGCGCGCCAGATGTTGTTCAGCACATGAACCATCGCTTTGGCTGACGACTCTACGATATCCGTTGCCAGACCAACGCCGTGGAAACGGCGGCCGTTGTAGTCAACGACGATATCCACCTGGCCCAGGGCGTCTTTGCCGTGGCCTTTCGCGCTTAAGCCATATTTCACTAATTCAATGTTGTAATTGGTGACGCGGTTAATCGCCTGGTAGATAGCATCGACCGGACCGTTGCCGTTGGCGGCTTCAGTTTTGATCTCATCCCCGCAGACCAGTTTGATCGAGGCGGTGGCGATATCGCTGGAGCCGGACTGAACGTTGAAGTAATCCAGGCGGAAATGCTCTGGCTCTTCCTGCTGCTTGTTGATAAAGGCCAGCGCTTCCAGATCGTAATCGAAGACCTGTCCTTTTTTGTCCGCCAGCTTCAGGAACGCGTCGTACAGGTGATCCAGGTTGTAATCGCTCTCCTGGTAGCCCATCTCTTCCATCCGGTGTTTCACCGCCGCGCGGCCGGAACGGGAGGTCAGGTTCAACTGCACCTGGTTCAGACCGATGGATTCCGGGGTCATGATCTCGTAGTTTTCGCGGTTCTTCAGCACGCCGTCCTGGTGGATACCGGAGGAGTGGGCGAAGGCGCCGGTGCCGACGATGGCTTTGTTCGCCGGGATCGGCATGTTGCAGATCTGGCTGACGGTCTGGCTGGTGCGCCAGATTTCATGGTGGTTGATATTGGTGTGCACGTTCATGATGTCTTTGCGCACTTTAATCGCCATGATGACCTCTTCCAGCGCGCAGTTGCCGGCGCGCTCGCCGATACCGTTCATCGCGCCTTCTACCTGGCGAGCTCCGGCGTGGACCGCGGCGAGGGCGTTGCCGACGGCAATGCCCAGGTCATCATGGGTGTGAACGGAGATAATGGCTTTGTCGATATTCGGTACGCGCTCATACAGGCCGCTGATAATGTTGGCGTACTCGAACGGCATGGTGTAGCCGACGGTATCCGGAATATTTATGGTGGTGGCGCCAGCGTTAATCGCTGCTTCCACGACGCGAGCCAGGTCAGCTATTGGCGTACGGCCGGCGTCTTCACAGGAGAATTCGACATCGTTAGTGTAATTGCGCGCCCGCTTCACCATATAAACCGCTCGCTCAATGACTTCATCCAGGGTGCTGCGCAGTTTGGTGGCGATATGCATCGGCGAGGTGGCGATGAAGGTGTGGATACGGAACGCTTCGGCCACCTTTAAGGATTCCGCCGCCACGTCGATATCTTTCTCAACGCAACGCGCCAGAGCGCATACGCGGCTGTTTTTGATGGTGCGCGCGATGGTCTGCACGGATTCAAAATCGCCCGGAGAAGAAACCGGGAAACCGACTTCCATCACGTCAACACCCATGCGCTCGAGGGCCAGAGCGATCTGCAGCTTCTCTTTGACACTCAGGCTTGCCTGTAACGCTTGTTCGCCATCACGTAAGGTCGTATCGAAAATAATGACTTGCTGGCTCATGGTTTGGATCCTTAGTCTGTGTCCTGGCGCCTTGTTGACGAGCATAAAAAAACCCGCGCCAAGGCGCGGGTTTTATAGTCTTGCTGGAAGATGACTTAACGCTGAACGTCGCCCAACAGCCTACCGCGCAAATGGCATGCGTTTAGTAGTAGTAGGCTGGTGATACGAGTGGTGCGAATCATTGCGTCAAACTCCAGATGAAATCGTTATGCTTTTAGAGTTACTGGATAGCCGTTTCAAAGTCAACCCCTGGCATGGAAAAAGCGTTTTTGGTCCACGGCGTGAATTAGCTAATTGTGCTGATGTTTGCCCTTTTTTGCCGAAGATCCTTTTTTGGCCCTGCGGGAGCGCACTGGGATATGTTTCATTTGACAATGTACTTTGCATTAAAGGCTTCGCTCACGATGCGCCGCGAGCGAGGCGGCAAAAAATCGCTATCTAAATGAAAAGATTATATTTATTTTTCGTGTGAATATCTCCACCCCTTAGCGGCTCTTTTTTCAATGATAAATGGTTGTTAATTTTATGGGGTAGAAAATAAAATGCTTTATTATTGCTTAAGTTACAGTTAATCATTGGTGTTGTTTTTATTTTTCTGAATTATGGTTAAACTCATCATCATTAAGTAACTAGTATGGTTTGAGCAGTTCACCTATTCTGGCGGTACCGGATTTACACTGCCACTCATAGCCTTGATATATTCCTAAAATACACCTTTGCTATTTTGCAAATGTCATTAGCATGATAAATGATATTTTCGCCGCTAATCATAGCGGTTTAGTAAAGGGAATTCATCGTGACGGCGGAACTAGATATGTTAATTGAAAGTCCAGAATATAAATCAGCCCCCGGACAGGAAGTCGTAAAACCTCAACTACGGATGGTTGATCTCAATCTGCTTACCGTTTTTGATGCGGTTATGCAGGAACAGAATATTACCCGTGCCGCCCATACGCTCGGCATGTCTCAACCGGCGGTGAGCAACGCGGTTTCACGTCTGAAAGTGATGTTTAATGATGAACTGTTTGTGCGCTATGGCCGCGGTATTCAGCCGACGGCGCGGGCCTATCAGCTCTTTGGCTCAGTGCGCCAGGCGCTGCAGCTGGTGCAAAACGAATTGCCAGGCTCCGGTTTTGAACCACTGAGCAGTGAGCGTGTTTTCAATCTGTGCGTCTGTAGCCCGCTGGATAACATCCTGACGTCGGTGATATTTAATAAAGTCGCTGAAATCGCGCCCAATATTCATTTAGTCTTTAAATCAGCGCTTAATCAAAATACGGAACATCAGCTACGTTATCAGGAAACGGAATTTGTGATCGGTTATGAAGAGTTCCGTCGCCCTGAGTTTGCCTGTGTGCCGCTATTCAAAGATGAAATGGTTCTGGTGGCCAGTCGCAACCATCCGCGTATCTCCGGACCGGTGATGGAGGCTGATATTTATCGCGAGGAGCATGCCGCGGTGGCTCTTGATCGGTATGCCTCATTCAGTCTGCCGTGGTATGACACGGCCGATAAACAAGCGCGCATCGCATATCAAGGTAATGCGATGGTCAGCGTATTAAACGTGGTGTCACAAACACAGATGGTGGCCATTGCGCCGCGCTGGTTGGCAAATGAGTTTGCCGATAAGTTAGCGCTGCAAATATTACCTCTACCGCTGAAGGTGAATAGCCGGACCTGCTATCTCTCCTGGCACGAAGCGGCGGGTCGCGATAAAGGCCATCAGTGGATGGAAGAGCTGCTGGTGGATATTTGTCAGCGCTGAGCCGATGGCAATGATCATGAAAGGGGCTTCGGCTCCTTTTTTTATATGATTGAATTACAAGAATGCAGAATTTTATGCTGTTTACTCTTTCAGTTGCTCTCCTCCCGTTAACAAAAAATGGATCAATTCCTGCTATCGCGCCTTTTCTCCGAGTATTTACTATTCTCTTTTCTTATCTCTGAAGCATTCCACCATATTTTCCTCTCTCCGCTTGTTTTTCTTCTTATTCCACTTAGAAAGCCCCTGTCGTGGCGAATTGCCTGCCTGCTGGCGAGCAGTTATGGTAGTGGCATGCAGTCCATTCACCTCAGTGCGGAGGGGTACCCCTTCGCATCGTGCGAGCGCGCGGAAATTGAGTTCCGCTGTCGTAAAACAATAAGCCTGGAGGCAAACCATGGAGATGTTGTCAGGAGCCGAGATGGTCGTCCAATCGCTTGTCGATCAGGGCGTCAAGCAAGTATTCGGCTATCCCGGAGGCGCAGTCCTCGATATCTATGATGCGTTACATACCCTTGGCGGTATCGATCATGTGCTGGTTCGCCACGAGCAGGCGGCGGTGCATATGGCGGATGGTCTGGCGCGAGCGACCGGGGAGGTCGGTGTGGTGCTGGTGACCTCAGGGCCTGGGGCGACGAACGCCATCACCGGTATCGCGACGGCCTATATGGACTCTATCCCGCTGGTGATCCTCTCAGGGCAAGTGGCGACATCGCTTATCGGCTACGATGCCTTCCAGGAGTGCGACATGGTGGGGATTTCCCGACCGGTGGTGAAGCATAGTTTCCTGGTGAAGCAGACCGAAGATATTCCCGGCGTGCTGAAGAAAGCCTTCTGGTTAGCGGCCAGCGGTCGCCCCGGGCCGGTGGTGGTCGATCTGCCGAAGGATATACTCAATCCGGCGAAGAAACTGCCGTACGTCTGGCCAGACGCGGTCAGCATGCGCTCGTATAACCCGACGACCAGCGGCCATAAAGGCCAGATTAAACGCGCCCTGCAGACCCTGGTGGCGGCGAGCAAGCCGGTCGTCTACGTCGGCGGCGGGGCGATCAATGCGCAATGCGAACCACAGCTGCGCGAACTGGTGGAAAAGCTGAAGCTGCCGGTGGCCTCCTCCCTGATG
Source organism: Klebsiella sp. JB_Kp031 (assembly GCF_040064295.1). Lineage (NCBI taxonomy): Bacteria > Pseudomonadati > Pseudomonadota > Gammaproteobacteria > Enterobacterales > Enterobacteriaceae > Klebsiella > Klebsiella sp. JB_Kp031. The sequence continues at coordinate 150,273 of NZ_JBEAJW010000039.1, read as the reverse complement.
GGGCTGGGCGCTTTCCCGGCGACGCACTCGCAGGCGTTGGGGATGCTGGGCATGCACGGCACCTATGAAGCCAACATGACCATGCACCATTCAGACGTGATTTTTGCCGTCGGCGTTCGCTTTGACGATCGGACCACCAATAACCTGGCCAAATACTGTCCGAACGCGACTGTGCTGCATATTGATATCGATCCGACCTCAATCTCGAAAACCGTGCCGGCAGATGTGCCGATCGTCGGCGATGCCCGGCTGGTGCTGGAACAGATGCTGGAGCTGCTGGAACAGGAAGAGGCGCAGCAGCCGCTGGACGATATTCGCGACTGGTGGCTACAGATTGAGCAGTGGCGCGCCCGCCATTGTCTGCGCTACGACGACCAGAGCGATAAGATCAAACCGCAGGCGGTGATTGAAACGATCTGGCGACTGACCCAAGGCGATGCCTATGTCACTTCCGATGTGGGTCAGCACCAGATGTTCGCCGCCCTTTATTACCCCTTCGACAAACCGCGGCGCTGGATTAACTCCGGTGGTCTCGGCACCATGGGCTTTGGCCTACCGGCAGCGCTGGGGGTCAAAATGGCTCTGCCGGACGAAATGGTCGTCTGCGTGACCGGTGACGGCAGTATCCAGATGAATATTCAGGAACTTTCTACCGCGCTGCAATATGAACTGCCGGTCCTGGTGCTTAACCTCAACAACCGCTATCTGGGGATGGTGAAGCAGTGGCAGGATATGCTCTATTCCGGGCGCCACTCGCAGTCCTATATGGAGTCGCTGCCGGACTTTGTGCGTCTGGCGGAAGCCTATGGCCACGTTGGCATCCGCATCAGTGAGCCACAGGAACTGGAGACGAAGCTTGCTGAAGCCCTGGAGCAGGTGCGACAGCGCCGGCTGGTGTTTGTCGATGTCACCGTCGACGGCAGTGAGCATGTGTACCCCATGCAGATCCGCGGCGGCGGCATGGATGAAATGTGGTTGAGCAAAACGGAGAGGACCTGATTATGCGCCGGATATTATCGGTATTACTGGAAAACGAATCGGGCGCATTGTCCCGCGTTATCGGCCTCTTTTCCCAGCGCGGCTATAATATAGAAAGCCTGACTGTCGCCCCGACGGACGATCCGACCCTCTCCAGGATGACCATCCAGACCGTGGGCGATGAAAAAGCGATCGAGCAGATTGAAAAGCAGCTGCACAAGCTGGTGGATGTCCTGCGGGTCAGCGAGCTGGGGCAGGGGGCTCATGTCGAACGCGAAATCATGCTGGTGAAGGTCCAGGCCAGCGGTTACGGCCGTGAAGAAGTGAAGCGCAACACCGAAATCTTTCGTGGACAGATTATCGACGTGACGCCTTCTATCTATACCGTTCAACTCGCCGGCACCAGCGATAAGCTCGACGCTTTCCTGGCCTCCCTGCGCGATGTCGCTCGGATCGTGGAAGTGGCTCGCTCCGGCGTGGTCGGCCTGTCTCGCGGTGATAAAATCATGCGCTGAGGATCGGGAACTGATGCAAAAATAGCCCGGCAGCGACTGTCGGGCTTTTTTTTTGCGAAATCAGTAGGAACTGTAAGCGAAAGCGGTTGCTGCGCTAACTATTCTGCGCTTAGATGTTATAAAAAGGGTTCCATACCTGAATAATGGTTATGTTTGGCACTTCTTACCCAAGGGGCAATTGTGAAACTGGATGAAATCGCCCGGCTGGCCGGTGTTTCAAGAACCACCGCGAGCTATGTGATTAATGGCAAAGCGAAGCAGTACCGCGTAAGCGACAAAACGGTCGAAAAAGTGATGGCTGTCGTGCGAGAGCACAACTATCACCCGAATGCGGTCGCTGCTGGCCTGCGTGCAGGACGCACACGCTCTATCGGTCTGGTGATCCCGGATCTGGAGAACACCAGCTATACCCGCATTGCAAATTATCTGGAGCGGCAGGCGCGCCAGCGCGGCTATCAGTTGCTGATTGCCTGCTCGGAGGATCAGCCCGATAACGAAATGCGCTGTATCGAGCATCTGCTACAGCGCCAGGTGGACGCCATCATTGTTTCCACCTCGCTGCCGCCGGAGCACCCTTTTTATCAGCGCTGGGCTAACGATCCGTTTCCGATTGTCGCCCTCGACCGCGCCCTTGACCGCGAGCACTTCACCAGCGTCGTCGGCGCTGACCAGGATGATGCCGAGATGCTCGCCGCCGAGTTGCGGACTTTTCCCGGCGAAACGGTGCTTTATCTGGGCGCGCTGCCGGAACTGTCGGTGAGCTTCCTGCGCGAGCAAGGCTTCCGTAAAGCCTGGCAGGACGATCCGCGTGAGGTGCATTATCTCTATGCCAACAGCTACGAGCGAGAAGCGGCGGCCCAGCTGTTTGAGAAATGGCTTGAAACCCATCCGATGCCGCAGGCGCTGTTCACCACCTCTTTCCCGCTGCTGCAGGGCGTCATGGATGTGACGCTGCGCCGTGAGGGTAAACTGCCTTCCGAGCTGGCGATCGCCACCTTCGGCGATAATGAGCTGCTCGATTTCCTGCAGTGTCCGGTACTGGCCGTGGCCCAGCGCCATCGCGATGTCGCTGAGCGGGTGCTCGAGATCGTCCTCGCCAGCCTCGATGAACCGCGCAAGCCGAAGCCGGGCCTCAGCCGTATTCGTCGTAATCTTTATCGCCGCGGCAGCCTGAATCGCCGTTAAGGGCGCAATATCGTCAGCACCCAGGATTAATCCTGGCAGGCCTGCCAGAGAGCAGGCCGCTGGCGATAAATCAGGCAACTGACGTCCAGAATGCAAAACTGAATATATTTCAGACAAATCCCTAAACTTCTTTACGCGTTATTTTGTTTTATTCGCTGGCAATCGTTTTGCGACTCAAAACGGGACACAAAAATGATTGTGCCGGCTTTAATTGTATTATTTTGTTACATTCACCAGGTTAATTGCTGAATTAACACCCATTTTGTTAGCCCCAACCTTTCTCTCCTGCCTTATCCCGCGCCTGGTCAGCCCTTCAGCCAGCAACAGGTACTGTTAACGGCCGGCATAATGGCCTAAAATGCCGCTCGCGTCGCAAACTGACACTTTATATTTTCCCGCCGAAGATATTTTGATGTTTATAACTGTTACGAGTTTGTTGGTTATTTTCTTACACGTATTCATAACGTTAATTTGCCTCGCCTGTTGATGATTTTTTCATCAGGGCTAATGTCGGCTGTAAATAATGGGTTTTTGAGCTCCGTTGGCATTCGTGCTGGCTTGACAAGCTTTTCCTCCGCTCCGTAAACTCCTTGTGGTGGGAATTTGTGGGATAAAGTGGCGAAAAGGGGTGAGGCTGGCATGTTCCGTGGAGCAACGTTAGTCAATCTCGACAGCAAAGGCCGCCTGGCCGTGCCAACGCGCTATCGCGATGGGCTGATCGAGGACGCTGCCGGTCAATTGGTATGCACCATTGACATTCATCACCCGTGCCTGCTGCTTTATCCATTGCCTGAATGGGAAGTCATCGAGCAGAAATTGTCGCGTTTATCGAGCATGAATCCCGTTGAGCGGCGCGTACAGCGTTTGCTTCTGGGTCATGCCAGCGAATGTCAGATGGATAATGCCGGTCGCTTGCTGATAGCGCCGGTGTTACGGCAGCATGCCGGGCTGACAAAAGAAGTGATGCTGGTCGGGCAGTTTAATAAATTTGAACTGTGGGACGAAACGACCTGGTATCAACGGGTCAAGGAAGATATCGACGCTGAGCAGTCCGCGACCGGTGAACTGTCGGAGCGCCTGCAGGATTTGTCTTTATAAAAATGATGGAAAATTTTAAACACACTACGGTACTTCTGGATGAAGCCGTCAACGGCCTCAATATTCGTCCAGACGGTATCTATATTGATGGTACCTTTGGTCGCGGCGGTCACTCGCGCCTGATCCTCTCCCAACTGGGAGCGGAAGGACGCTTGCTGGCAATCGATCGCGATCCTCAGGCGATTGCCGTCGCGCAAACCATCGATGATCCCCGCTTTTCCATCGTACATGGTCCATTTTCACAGCTTGCTGAGTACGTCGGCGAGCGCAATCTTACCGGTAAGATCGACGGCATTCTGCTCGATCTTGGCGTCTCTTCCCCGCAGCTTGACGATGCGGAACGCGGCTTTTCCTTTATGCGTGACGGGCCGCTGGATATGCGCATGGATCCGACGCGCGGTCAGTCCGCGGCCGAATGGCTGCAGACCGCTGAAGAAGCGGATATCGCCTGGGTGATTAAAACCTTTGGCGAAGAGCGTTTCGGTAAACGGATCGCCCGCGCGATCGTCGAACGTAATCGCATTGCACCGATGACCCGCACCAAAGAGCTGGCGGAGGTCATCGCCGCGGCGATGCCGGTAAAAGATAAGCACAAACATCCCGCGACCCGTACCTTCCAGGCGGTGCGCATTTGGGTAAACAGTGAACTGGAGGAGATAGAGCAGGCGCTAAAAAGCTCGCTCAGCGTGCTGGCCCCGGGCGGGCGGCTGTCGATCATTAGTTTTCATTCGCTGGAAGATCGCATTGTAAAGCGCTTTATGCGTGAGCAAAGCCGCGGTCCGCAGGTTCCGGCGGGAATACCGATGACCGAATCGCAGCTCAAAAAACTGGGCGGCCGTGAGTTACGAGCACTAGGCAAGTTGATGCCGGGCGAAGAAGAGGTGGCAGAGAATCCACGTGCCCGTAGTTCAGTGCTGCGTATCGCAGAGAGGACGAACGCATGATCGGCAGAGTGACAGAGGCCTTAAGCAAAGTTAAAGGGTCGATTGGAAGCAACGAGCGCCATGCTTTGCCTGGCGTGATCGGGGACGACCTTCTGCGGTTTGGGAAACTGCCACTCTGCCTGTTCATTTGCATCATTATTACGGCGATTACCGTGGTCACCACCGCGCACCACACGCGCCTGTTGACCGCGCAGCGTGAACAACTGGTTCTGGAACGCGACGCCCTGGACATTGAGTGGCGCAACCTGATCCTCGAAGAGAACGCGCTCGGCGATCACAGTCGGGTTGAACGGATCGCGACCGAGAAGTTGCAGATGCAGCACGTCGATCCATCACAAGAAAATATCGTTGTACAGAAATAAGGATTATTGCGACGGATGAAAGCAGCGCCAAAAACGCCAAAAGCAAAACGTCAGGAAGAACAGGCCAACTTTATCAGTTGGCGTTTTGCGTTGCTGTGCGGCTGCATTCTGCTGGCGTTGACTTTCCTGCTGGGGCGCGTTGCCTGGCTACAGGTAGTCAGCCCGGATATGTTGGTGCGTCAGGGCGATATGCGTTCCCTGCGCGTACAGGAAGTGTCCACCGCGCGCGGGATGATTACCGACCGCTCCGGACGTCCACTGGCGGTCAGCGTGCCGGTGAAAGCTATCTGGGCCGATCCGAAAGAACTCCATGATGCCGGCGGGGTAACCCTGGATACGCGCTGGAAGGCGCTGGCGGATGCCCTCAATATGCCGCTGGATCAGCTGGCGACGCGCATCAATACCAATCCGCGGATGCGTTTCATCTATCTGGCGCGTCAGGTTAACCCTGACATGGCCGACTACATCAAAAAACTGAAGCTGCCGGGCATTCATCTGCGTGAAGAATCCCGTCGTTACTACCCTTCCGGGGAAGTGACCGCTCACCTCATCGGTTTTACCAACGTCGACAGCCAGGGGATTGAAGGGGTCGAAAAAAGCTTTGATAAATGGCTCACCGGCCAGCCGGGCGAGCGTATCGTGCGTAAAGACCGCTATGGCCGGGTAATTGAAGACATCTCTTCCACCGACAGCCAGGCGGCGCACAACCTGGCGCTGAGTATCGACGAGCGTCTGCAGGCGCTGGTCTATCGTGAGCTGAACAACGCCGTGGCCTTTAACAAAGCCGAGTCCGGCAGCGCGGTGTTAGTGGACGTGAACACCGGCGAAGTGCTGGCGATGGCCAACAGCCCGTCCTACAACCCAAACAACTTTGCCGGCACGGCGAAAGACACCATGCGTAACCGCGCCATCACCGACGTGTTCGAACCGGGTTCGACGGTGAAGCCGATGGTGGTGATGACGGCGCTGCAGCGCGGTATCGTCAACGAAAATACCGTGCTCAATACCGTGCCTTATCGAATTAACGGCCACGAAATTAAAGACGTGGCGCGCTACAGCGAATTGACCCTGACCGGGGTACTACAGAAGTCGAGTAACGTCGGTGTTTCTAAGCTGGCGTTAGCGATGCCGTCCTCAGCGTTAGTAGATACTTACTCACGTTTTGGGCTTGGAAAGGCGACCAATTTGGGGTTGGTCGGAGAACGCAGTGGCTTATATCCTCAAAAACAACGGTGGTCTGACATAGAGAGGGCCACCTTTTCTTTCGGCTACGGGCTAATGGTAACCCCGTTACAGTTAGCGCGAGTCTACGCAACGATTGGCAGCTACGGCATCTATCGCCCGCTGTCGATTACCAAAGTTGATCCACCGGTTCCGGGCGAACGTGTCTTCCCGGAATCACTCGTTCGTACCGTCGTTCATATGATGGAAAGCGTGGCGCTGCCTGGCGGCGGCGGCGTGAAAGCGGCGATCAAAGGCTATCGCATCGCGATTAAAACCGGTACGGCGAAAAAAGTGGGGCCGGATGGCCGCTACATCAACAAATATATTGCTTACACCGCAGGCGTTGCGCCCGCCAGCCATCCGCGCTTTGCGCTGGTGGTGGTGATCAACGACCCGCAGGCAGGTAAATACTACGGTGGCGCCGTTTCCGCGCCGGTGTTCGGTGCCATCATGGGCGGCGTATTGCGCACCATGAACATCGAGCCGGATGCGCTGGCAACGGGCGAAAAAAGTGAATTTGTAATTAATCAAGGCGAGGGAACAGGTGGCAGATCGTAATTTGCGCGACCTTCTCGCTCCATGGGTGCCAAACGCACCGGAGCGCATTCTGCGAGAGATGACGCTGGACAGCCGGGTGGCTGCTTCCGGCGATCTCTTTATCGCGGTACAGGGTCATCAGGCGGACGGGCGTCGTTATATCCCGCAGGCGATAGCGCAAGGTGTGGCTGCCATTATTGCTGAAGCCCAGGGCGAAGCTAAAGACGGTGAGATCCGTGAAATGCACGGCGTGCCGGTTATCTACCTGAGCCAGCTTAACGAACGCTTATCGGCGCTGGCCGGGCGTTTTTATCATCAGCCGTCGCAGCAGCTGCGTCTGGTGGGCGTGACCGGTACCAACGGCAAAACCACCACCACCCAGCTTCTGGCGCAATGGGCGAAACTGCTCGGCGAAACCAGCGCGGTGATGGGGACCGTCGGCAACGGCCTGCTGGATAAAGTGGTGCCGAGCGAAAACACCACCGGTTCTGCGGTCGATGTTCAGCACGTGCTTTCCGGTCTGGTCGAGCAGGGGGCAACCTTCGGCGCGATGGAAGTCTCTTCCCACGGGCTGGTGCAGCACCGCGTGGCGGCCCTGCAGTTTGCTGCCTCGGTATTTACCAACCTGAGCCGCGACCACCTCGACTACCATGGCGACATGGCGCACTACGAAGCGGCGAAATGGCTGCTGTACTCCACCCACCATTGCGGCCAGGCCATCGTCAACGCTGACGATGAAGTCGGTCGTCGCTGGCTGGCGAAGCTGCCGGACGCGGTGGCGGTGTCGATGGAAGATCATATCAATCCGAACTGCCACGGCCGCTGGCTGAAGGCCACCGCGGTCAACTATCACGACAGCGGCGCCACCATCCAGTTTGACTCCAGCTGGGGCAACGGTGAAATCGAAAGCCGCCTGATGGGCGCCTTTAACGTTAGCAACCTCCTGTTGGCGCTGGCCACGCTGCTGGCGCTGGGCTATCCGCTGGCCGATCTGCTGAAAACTGCGGCGCGTTTACAGCCGGTATGCGGCCGTATGGAAGTGTTCAGCGCGCCCGGTAAACCGGCGGTGGTGGTGGATTATGCCCATACCCCTGACGCGCTGGAAAAAGCACTGCAGGCCGCGCGCCTGCACTGCAGCGGCAAGCTGTGGTGCGTCTTCGGCTGCGGCGGCGACCGTGACAAAGGCAAGCGTCCGCTGATGGGGGCGATTGCAGAAGAGTTCGCCGATATTGTGGTCGTCACTGACGACAACCCGCGTACCGAAGAACCGCGGGCGATTATCAACGATATTCTGGCCGGCATGCTCGATGCAGGTCATGCAAAAGTGATGGAAGGCCGTGCGGAAGCGGTGACCAACGCCGTGATGCAGGCGCAGGAGAACGACGTGGTGCTGGTGGCGGGTAAAGGCCATGAAGATTACCAGATCGTCGGTAACCGTCGTCTGGATTATTCCGACCGCGTCACCGTCGCGCGTCTGCTGGGAGCGGTAGCATGATTCGCTTTACGTTAAGCCAGCTCGCCGCGATCGCCCATGGCGAACGGCAGGGTAGCGATATCGCTATCGACGAGGTGACCACCGACACCCGTAAAGTCACAGCGGGCTGCCTGTTTGTGGCGCTAAAAGGCGAGCGTTTCGACGCCCATGATTTTGCCGAACAGGCAAAAGCGGCAGGCGCCGGCGCGCTGCTGGTGAGCCGTCCGCTGGCCTGCGATCTCCCGCAGGTGATCGTGAAAGATACCCGGCAGGCTTTCGGCGAGTTAGCCGCCTGGGTCCGTCAGCAGGTGCCGACCCGCGTCGTCGCCCTAACCGGCTCGTCAGGTAAAACCTCGGTCAAAGAGATGACCGCGGCGATCCTCAGCCAGTGCGGCAACACGCTGTATACCGCCGGCAACCTGAACAACGATATCGGCGTACCGATGACTCTGCTGCGTCTGACCAAAGAACATCAGTACGCGGTGATTGAGCTCGGCGCCAACCACCAGGGCGAAATCGCCTGGACCGTCAGCCTGACGCGTCCTGAAGCGGCGCTGGTCAACAACCTTGCCGCCGCGCACCTTGAAGGTTTCGGCTCGCTGGCGGGCGTGGCGAAGGCGAAGGGCGAAATCTATACCGGTCTGCCGGAAAACGGCATCGCCATTCTCAATGCCGACAACAACGACTGGCTGAACTGGCAGGCAGTGATTGGCGATCGCAAAGTGTGGCGCTTCTCACCGAATGCGGCCAACAGCGATTTCACTGCGACTAACGTGCAGATCACCAGCCACGGCACCGAATTTACGCTGCAGACTCCAACCGGTAACGTTGATGTACTGCTGCCGCTGCCGGGACGCCACAACATCGCTAACGCGCTGGCGGCGACCTCGCTGGCGATGGCGGTAGGCGCCGATCTGGCGGCGGTGAAAGCCGGTCTGGCGCAGCTGCAGGCCGTTCCGGGACGTCTGTTCCCGATCCGCCTGACCGAGAGCCAGCTGCTGCTGGATGACTCCTATAACGCTAACGTCGGTTCGATGACCGCAGCGGTGCAGGTCCTGTCAGAGATGCCGGGCTTCCGGACGATGGTGGTCGGCGATATGGCCGAACTTGGCGCGGAAAGCGCGGCTTGCCACCGTGAAGTCGGCGAAGCGGCGAAAGCGGCAGGGCTGGATTGCGTTCTCAGCGTCGGCGTCTTGAGCGCGGATATCAGCCGCGCCAGCGGCGTGGGCGAACATTTTAACGATAAAGCCGCCGTGGTGGCTCGCCTGCGCGAGCTGCTGGCGGAGCATAAGATAATGACCATTTTAGTGAAGGGTTCACGTAGTGCCGCCATGGAAGAGGTAGTACGCGCATTACAGGAGACTTGGACATGTTAGTATGGCTGGCCGAACATTTGGTCAAATATTATTCCGGCTTTAACGTCTTTTCGTATTTGACGTTTCGCGCCATCGTCAGCCTGCTGACCGCGCTGTTCATCTCTCTGTGGATGGGCCCGCGCATGATCGCCCGTCTGCAAAAACTCTCCTTCGGCCAGGTGGTTCGTAACGACGGTCCGGAGTCTCATTTCAGTAAGCGCGGTACCCCGACCATGGGGGGGATCATGATCCTCACCGCGATCACTGTGTCGGTGCTGCTGTGGGCTTACCCGTCCAACCCGTACGTCTGGTGCGTGCTGACGGTGTTGATCGGCTACGGCATCATCGGCTTCGTTGATGATTACCGTAAAGTGGTGCGCAAAGACACCAAAGGTCTGATCGCCCGCTGGAAGTACTTCTGGATGTCGGTGATTGCCCTTGGGGTAGCCTTTGCCCTGTATCTGGCGGGGAAAGACACCCCGGCGACCGAGCTGGTGGTGCCGTTCTTTAAAGACGTCATGCCGCAGCTGGGGCTGTTCTATATCGTGCTGGCCTACTTCGTGATCGTCGGCACCGGCAACGCGGTTAACCTGACCGACGGTCTCGACGGCCTGGCGATCATGCCCACCGTCTTCGTCGCGGCGGGTTTTGCGCTGGTGGCGTGGGCGACCGGTAACATGAATTTCGCCAACTACCTGCACATTCCTTATCTGCGCCACGCCGGCGAACTGGTGATCGTCTGTACGGCGATCGTCGGCGCGGGGCTGGGCTTTCTGTGGTTTAACACCTACCCGGCGCAGGTCTTTATGGGCGACGTCGGTTCGCTGGCGCTCGGCGGTGCGCTGGGCATTATCGCCGTGCTGCTGCGTCAGGAATTCCTGCTGGTGATTATGGGCGGCGTTTTCGTGGTGGAGACCCTGTCGGTGATCCTGCAGGTTGGCTCCTTTAAGCTGCGCGGTCAGCGTATCTTCCGCATGGCGCCGATCCACCACCACTATGAACTGAAAGGCTGGCCGGAGCCGCGCGTTATCGTGCGCTTCTGGATTATTTCGCTGATGCTGGTGCTGATTGGCCTGGCGACGCTGAAGGTACGTTAATCATGGCAGATTATCAGGGTAAAAAAGTCGTCATTATTGGGCTGGGCATGACCGGCCTGTCATGCGTGGACTTTTTCATGGCGCGCGGCGTAACCCCGCGCGTGATGGACACCCGCGTCGCGCCTCCTGGGCTGGATAAATTGCCTGAATCAGTCGAATGCCATGTCGGCGGCCTCAATGATACCTGGCTGCTGGCGGCGGATCTGATTGTCGCCAGTCCTGGCATCGAGCTGGCCCATCCTTCGTTGAGTGCGGCGGCGGATGCTGGCGTAGAGATCGTTGGCGATATCGAACTGTTCTGCCGCGAAGCGCAGGCGCCGATCATCGCCATTACCGGCTCGAACGGCAAAAGCACCGTCACCACCCTGGTGGGCGAGATGGCGAAAGCGGCCGGGATTAACGTCGGCGTGGGCGGCAATATCGGCCTGCCGGCGCTGATGCTGCTGGATACCGATCGTGAGCTGTATGTCCTGGAGCTCTCCAGCTTCCAGCTGGAAACCACCTCCAGCCTGCAGGCGGTGGCGGCAACCATCCTCAACGTGACTGAGGACCATATGGACCGCTACCCGCTGGGGCTGCAGCAGTATCGCGCGGCGAAGCTGCGGATTTACGAGAATGCGAAGACCTGCGTGGTCAACGCGGACGATGCGCTCACCATGCCGGTACGCGGCGCGGACGATCGCTGCATCAGCTTTGGTATCGACGTCGGTGACTATCACCTTAACCGTCAGCAGGGCGAGACCTGGCTGCGCGTAAAAGGTGAGAAAGTCCTCAATGTGAAAGAGATGTCTATCACGGGTCAGCATAACTACAGCAACGCCCTGGCGGCGCTGGCGCTGGCCGATGCCGCGGGTCTGCCGCGTGCCAGCAGCCTGAAGGCGCTGACCACCTTTACCGGCCTGGCGCATCGCTTCCAGCTGGTGCTGGATCACAACGGCGTGCGCTGGATTAACGACTCGAAGGCAACCAACGTCGGCAGTACCGAGGCGGCGCTGAACGGCCTGCAGCTTGATGGCACGCTGTATCTGCTGCTGGGCGGCGACGGCAAGTCCGCTGATTTCACTCCGCTGAAGCGCTACCTTGGCGGCGATCGTATCCGTCTGTACTGCTTTGGTCGCGACGGCGCCGAGCTCGCCGAGCTGCGTCCTGAGGTGGCGGTACAAACTGAAACCATGGAGCAGGCGATGCGTCAGATAGCGCCCCTGGTGAAGGCGGGCGATATGGTTCTCCTGTCGCCAGCCTGCGCCAGCCTGGATCAGTTTAAGAACTTTGAACAACGGGGCGAGATGTTTGCCCGCCTGGCGAAGGAGTTAGGTTGATGCGTTTCTCTCTCCCACGCCTGAGAATGCCGCAGCTGAGCTTGCCTCGGTTGAGACTGCCGCGACTGCCGGGGATGTTTATCTTCGCCTGGCTGTTCGCCGCGCTGAAAGGATGGGTGATGGGCTCGCGCCCAAAAGATAACGACAGTCTGGTGATGTATGACCGGATGCTGCTGTGGCTGACCTTCGGCCTGGCGGCGATCGGCTTTATTATGGTGACCTCGGCGTCAATGCCGGTGGGGCAGCGCCTGGCGAACGATCCTTTCCTCTTCGCCAAACGTGACGGCTTGTACATTGTGCTGGCCTTTGTCCTCGCGCTGGTGACGCTGCGCCTGCCGATGGATTTCTGGCAGCGCCACAGTACCGCGATGCTGATCGCCTCGATCGTCATGCTGCTGATCGTGCTGGTGGTGGGTAGCTCGGTAAACGGCGCATCGCGCTGGATCGCCCTCGGTCCGCTGCGCATCCAGCCGGCGGAGTTCACCAAGCTGTCGCTGTTCTGCTACATCGCCAACTATCTGGTGCGCAAAGCCGACGAAGTGCGCAACAACCTGCGCGGCTTCTTAAAACCGATGGGCGTGATTTTCGTACTGGCCATCCTGCTGCTGGCGCAGCCTGACCTCGGTACGGTGGTGGTGCTGTTCGTCACCACGCTGGCGATGCTTTTCCTCGCCGGCGCCAAGCTGTGGCAGTTCATCGCTATTATCGGCATGGGCATCTCGGCGGTGGTCCTGTTGATCCTCGCCGAACCGTACCGTATTCGCCGCGTGACCTCCTTCTGGAACCCGTGGGAAGACCCGTTCGGCAGCGGCTATCAGCTGACCCAGTCGCTGATGGCCTTTGGCCGCGGCGAGATGTGGGGGCAGGGACTCGGCAACTCGGTGCAAAAACTGGAGTATTTGCCGGAAGCGCACACTGACTTTATCTTCGCCATCATCGGCGAAGAACTCGGTTATATCGGTGTGGTACTGGCGCTTTTAATGGTATTCTTCGTCGCTTTCCGCGCCATGTCGATTGGCCGAAAAGCGCTGGAGATCGATCATCGCTTCTCCGGCTTCCTCGCCTGTGCGATTGGTATCTGGTTTAGCTTCCAGGCGTTAGTTAACGTCGGGGCGGCGGCGGGGATGCTGCCGACGAAAGGTTTGACGCTGCCGCTGATCAGTTATGGTGGTTCCAGTCTGCTGATTATGTCGACGGCCATCATGTTGTTGTTGCGAATTGATTATGAAACGCGTCTGGAAAAAGCCCAGGCGTTTACACGGGGTGTTCGATGAGCGGTCAGGAAAAGCGGTTGATGGTGATGGCGGGCGGTACCGGCGGGCATGTGTTCCCGGGACTGGCGGTCGCACACTATCTAATGGACCAGGGCTGGCAGGTTCGCTGGCTGGGTACCGCCGATCGTATGGAAGCGGATTTAGTGCCGAAAAACGGCATCGAGATTGATTTTATCCGTATCTCCGGCCTGCGTGGCAAAGGGATTAAAGCACAGCTGCTGGCGCCGGTGCGGATCTTCAACGCCTGGCGTCAGGCGCGGGCGATCATGAAGCGTTTCCAGCCGGACGTGGTGCTGGGTATGGGCGGCTATGTGTCCGGGCCTGGCGGCCTGGCGGCGTGGTCGCTGGGGATCCCGGTGGTCCTCCACGAACAAAACGGCATTGCCGGCCTGACCAACAAATGGCTGGCGAAGATTGCGAAGAAAGTGATGCAGGCGTTTCCCGGCGCCTTTCCGCATGCGGACGTCGTCGGGAATCCGGTGCGCACCGATGTGCTGGCGCTGCCGCTGCCGGGGCAACGTCTGGTAGGCCGTCAGGGGCCGATTCGCGTGCTGGTGGTCGGTGGCTCTCAGGGCGCGCGCGTCCTGAACCAGACCATGCCGCAGGTGGCGGCGAAGCTCGGCGATACGGTGACCATCTGGCATCAGAGCGGTAAAGGCGGCCAGCAAACCGTACAGCAGGCCTATGCCGCCGCGGGGCAGTCGCAGCATAAAGTGACGGAATTTATTGATGATATGGCCGCGGCGTATGCCTGGGCAGATGTTGTGGTATGCCGTTCCGGCGCCCTGACGGTTAGCGAAATCGCGGCTGCGGGCTTACCGGCGCTGTTTGTACCGTTCCAGCATAAAGATCGTCAGCAGTACTGGAATGCGCTGCCGCTGGAAAAAGCCGGCGCGGCGAAAATTCTCGAACAGCCGGCGTTCACGGTTGAGGCGGTAGCCTCTACTCTGGCGAGCTGGGATCGGGAAACCTTGCTGGATATGGCGGAACGAGCGCGTGGCGCTTCGATTCCGGACGCTACCGAGCGGGTAGCAGAAGAGGTCAGCGCCGTAGCTTTGGCGCGCTAATTGCGGTGATTTTCACCGCCCGAATACAGAAGTTGATGGCGTAAAGAATGAATACACAAGATTTGGCAAAACTGCGTTCCATAGTGCCCGAGATGCGTCGCGTCCGGCACATTCACTTTGTCGGCATCGGCGGTGCCGGTATGGGCGGTATTGCCGAAGTGTTGGCTAACGAAGGTTATCAGATCAGCGGCTCCGACCTGGCGCCGAATCCGGTGACCCAGCAGCTGTCGCAGCTTGGCGCCACTATTTATTTCAACCATCGCCCGGAAAACGTGCGCGATGCCAGCGTGGTCGTAGTTTCCAGCGCGATTTCCGCCGATAACCCGGAAATCGTCGCCGCGCACGAGGCGCGTATCCCGGTGATCCGTCGTGCGGAAATGCTGGCGGAGCTGATGCGCTTCCGTCACGGGATCGCCATTGCCGGGACCCATGGCAAAACCACCACCACCGCGATGGTATCCAGTATTTACGCCGAAGCCGGGCTGGACCCGACTTTCGTCAACGGCGGGTTGGTGAAAGCGGCGGGCGTCCATGCGCGCCTCGGCCATAGCCGTTACCTGATTGCGGAAGCGGATGAGAGCGATGCATCGTTCCTGCACCTGCAGCCGATGGTGGCCATTGTTACCAACATCGAAGCCGACCACATGGACACCTACCATGGCGATTTCGAGAATCTGAAGCAGACCTTTATTAACTTCCTGCACAACCTGCCGTTCTATGGACGCGCGGTGATGTGTGTGGATGACCCGGTGATCCGGGAACTGCTGCCGCGCGTCGGCCGGCAGATCACCACCTACGGTTTTAGCGACGACGCCGACGTCCGCGTAGAAGACTACCGTCAGGTTGGAGCGCAGGGGCATTTCCGCCTGGTGCGTCAGGATAAAGAACTGCTGCAGGTGACGCTCAATGCCCCGGGACGCCATAACGCGCTGAACGCGGCGGCGGCGGTCGCCGTGGCGACGGAAGAGGGGATTGACGATCAGGCGATCCTGCGCGCGCTGGAAAGCTTCCAGGGTACCGGCCGTCGTTTCGACTTCCTTGGCGAATATCCGCTGACGGAAGTCAACGGCAAAGCGGGCAGCGCGATGCTGATCGATGACTATGGCCACCACCCGACGGAAGTCGACGCCACTATCAAAGCGGCGCGTGCCGGCTGGCCGGATAAAAATCTGGTCATGGTATTCCAGCCGCACCGTTATACCCGTACTCGCGATCTGTACGATGATTTCGCCAACGTGCTGACCCAGGTCGATGCGCTGCTGATGCTCGATGTCTACCCGGCAGGCGAAGCGCCGATCCCGGGTGCCGACAGCCGCTCGCTGTGCCGTACAATCCGTGGTCGCGGTAAAGTTGATCCGATTCTGGTGTCCGACCCGACGCAGGCCGCGGCGATGCTGGCGTCGGTGCTGACCGGCAACGATTTAGTGCTGGTGCAGGGGGCCGGAAACATTGGAAAAATCGCCCGTCACCTGGCTGAAATCAAACTGATCCCGCAAAAAACGGAGGAGGAGCGCCATGGCTGATAAAATCGCGGTGCTTTTCGGTGGAACCTCCGCTGAACGTGAAGTGTCGCTGAATTCAGGCGCCGCGGTGCTGGCCGGGCTGCGTGAAGCCGGGGTGGATGCCCATCCGGTTGACCCGCGCGATGTCGATATTACCCAGTTGAAAAAGCTGGGCTTTAAGAAAGCGTTTATTGCCCTCCACGGCCGCGGCGGGGAAGATGGCACGCTGCAGGGGCTGCTGGATCTGATCCAGCTGCCTTATACCGGCAGCGGCGTGATGGCTTCGGCGATTTCAATGGATAAACTGCGCAGCAAATGGCTGTGGCAGGGGGCCGGATTACCGGTCGCGCCGTGGGTGGCGCTGACCCGCGCCCAGTTTAGCGCCGGATTGTCTGCTGATGTCGAACAGCAGATTGCGGCGCTGGGTCTGCCGCTCATCATCAAGCCCAGCCGCGAAGGCTCCAGCGTTGGGATGTCGAAAGTCAGCGAAAGCTGTGATTTAGCGAGTGCACTGGCGTTGGCTTTTCAGCATGATGATGAAGTTTTAGTCGAAAAATGGCTCAGTGGGCCGGAATTTACCGTCGCCATCGTCGGTGAAGAAATTTTACCGTCAATACGTATCCAGACGGCTGGAACCTTCTATGATTATGAGGCGAAGTATCTCTCTGATGAGACGCAATATTTCTGCCCAGGATTGGAGGATCCAGCGCGTGAGTCAGCCATTCAAAGCCTGGTGCTTAAAGCCTGGAATGTTCTGGGTTGCAAAGGCTGGGGCCGTATTGACGTCATGCTGGACAGCGATGGCCAGTTTTATCTGCTGGAAGCGAATACTTCTCCGGGCATGACCAGCCATAGCCTTGTACCGATGGCGGCGCGTCAGGCAGGAATGAGCTTCTCCCAGCTTGTTGTACGAATTCTGGACCTGGCGGGGTGATATGTCGCAGGCTGCGCTGAATACGCGGAACCATGAAGAGGACGTTTCTTCTTCGCGTCGGAGTAATGGAACGCGGCTGGCAGGGATCGTTTTCCTGCTGGCGGTGCTGTTTACCGTGCTGGTCAGCGGGTGGATGGTTCTTGGCTGGATGGAAGACGCGCAGCGTTTACCGCTGTCGAAGATGGTGGTGACCGGCGAGCGTCACTATACGCGCAATGATGACATCCGCCAGGCGATCCTGGCGCTGGGTTCGCCGGGCACCTTTATGACTCAGGACGTGAACATCATTCAGAGTCAGATTGAACGTCTGCCGTGGATTAAGCAGGCGAGCGTCCGAAAGCAGTGGCCCGATGAATTGAAGATTCATCTGGTTGAATATGTGCCGATTGCGCGCTGGAATGATCAACATATGGTGGATGCAGAGGGAAATGCCTTCAGCGTGCCGGCGGATCGCACCAGCAAACAGAATTTACCGATGTTATACGGCCCGGAAGGCAGCGAGAACGAAGTGCTGCAAGGGTATCGTGACATGGGGCAGGTGCTGGCAAAGGATAAATTCACGTTGAAAGTGGCGGCGATGACCGCCCGTCGCTCCTGGCAGTTGACGCTTAATAATGACATTAAGCTCAACCTTGGTCGTGGCGACACCATGAAACGGCTTCAGCGCTTTATGGAACTCTACCCGGTTCTTCAGCAGCAGGCGCAGACCGACGGCAAACGGATTAGCTACGTTGATTTGCGTTATGACTCGGGTGCGGCAGTGGGCTGGGTACCTGCTCCCGCAGAGGAAACTAATCAACAACAGAATCAGGCACAGGCAGAACAACAATGATCAAGGCGACGGACAGAAAACTGGTAGTTGGACTGGAGATTGGCACCGCCAAGGTGGCCGCTTTAGTAGGGGAAGTTCTGCCCGACGGCATGATTAATATCATCGGCGTGGGCAGTTGCCCATCGCGTGGTATGGATAAAGGCGGTGTGAACGACCTCGAGTCGGTGGTGAAATGCGTACAGCGCGCCATCGACCAGGCCGAACTGATGGCGGATTGCCAGATTTCATCAGTTTATTTGGCTCTTTCGGGTAAACATATAAGCTGTCAGAATGAAATCGGGATGGTACCGATTTCGGAAGAAGAAGTGACGCTGGACGACGTCGAAAACGTGGTCCATACCGCGAAGTCGGTTCGCGTCCGCGATGAGCATCGCGTCCTGCACGTGATTCCGCAGGAATACGCCATTGACTACCAGGAAGGGATTAAAAACCCGGTTGGGCTGTCCGGCGTGCGCATGCAGGCGAAGGTGCATCTGATTACCTGCCATAACGATATGGCGAAAAACATTGTTAAAGCGGTGGAACGTTGTGGTCTGAAAGTTGACCAACTTATTTTCGCCGGTTTAGCGGCCAGTTATTCCGTATTAACAGAAGACGAACGTGAGCTGGGCGTCTGCGTGGTGGATATTGGCGGTGGTACAATGGATATCGCCGTCTATACCGGCGGCGCGCTGCGTCACACCAAAGTAATCCCGTACGCGGGCAACGTGGTGACCAGCGATATCGCCTATGCCTTCGGGACGCCGCCGAGCGACGCCGAAGCCATCAAGGTTCGTCACGGTTGCGCATTGGGTTCCATCGTCGGTAAAGACGAAAACGTCGAAGTACCGAGCGTAGGCGGACGGCCGCCGCGTAGCCTGCAACGTCAGACGCTGGCTGAGGTGATTGAACCGCGCTATACCGAACTGCTTAATCTGGTCAATGAAGAGATCCTGCAGCTGCAGGAACAGCTCCGCCAGCAGGGGGTGAAACACCATCTGGCGGCGGGGATTGTGTTAACCGGCGGCGCGGCGCAAATTGAAGGTCTGGCGGCCTGTGCGCAGCGCGTGTTCCATACCCAGGTGCGCATTGGCGCGCCGCTGAACATCACCGGTTTAACGGATTATGCCCAGGAGCCGTATTATTCGACGGCGGTGGGGCTGCTGCACTACGGAAAAGAGTCACATCTGAGTGGTGAAGCGGAAGTCGAAAAACGCGTGACGGCGTCGGTGGGCTCGTGGATTAAGCGACTCAACAGCTGGCTGCGAAAAGAGTTTTAATTTTTTAAGAGAACGCAGACAATTAGCGTTCTCAGGCGACAGGCACAAGACGGAGAGAAACTATGTTTGAACCTATGGAACTGACCAACGACGCGGTGATTAAAGTCATCGGCGTCGGTGGCGGCGGCGGTAATGCCGTTGAACACATGGTGCGCGAGCGCATTGAGGGTGTTGAATTCTTCGCGGTGAACACCGATGCGCAGGCGCTGCGTAAAACGGCTGTTGGCCAGACTATCCAGATCGGTAGCGGTATTACCAAAGGTCTGGGCGCTGGCGCGAACCCGGAAGTCGGCCGTAATGCGGCGGACGAAGACCGTGAAGCGCTGCGTGCTGCCCTTGATGGCGCAGACATGGTGTTCATCGCGGCAGGCATGGGCGGCGGTACCGGTACCGGCGCGGCGCCTGTTGTTGCCGAAGTGGCTAAGGATCTGGGGATCCTCACCGTTGCGGTGGTCACTAAGCCGTTTAATTTTGAAGGTAAGAAGCGCATGGCGTTTGCTGAGCAGGGGATCACCGAGCTGTCCAAGCACGTTGACTCACTGATTACCATCCCAAACGACAAGCTGCTGAAAGTACTTGGCCGCGGTATTTCTCTGCTTGACGCGTTCGGCGCGGCAAACGACGTCCTCAAAGGCGCGGTGCAGGGTATCGCTGAACTGATCACCCGTCCGGGTCTGATGAACGTTGACTTCGCGGACGTCCGTACCGTGATGTCTGAAATGGGCTACGCGATGATGGGCTCCGGCGTGGCGAGCGGTGAAGACCGTGCGGAAGAAGCGGCTGAAATGGCCATCTCTTCTCCGCTGCTGGAAGATATCGACCTGTCCGGTGCGCGCGGCGTGCTGGTTAACATCACCGCGGGCTTCGACCTGCGTCTGGATGAGTTCGAAACCGTGGGTAACACCATCCGCGCATTTGCCTCGGATAACGCCACCGTGGTTATCGGTACCTCTCTGGACCCGGATATGAACGACGAACTGCGCGTCACCGTAGTGGCGACCGGTATCGGCATGGACAAGCGTCCGGAAATTACCCTGGTGACCAACAAACAGGTTCAGCAGCCGGTGATGGATCGCTACCAGCAGCACGGTATGTCCCCGCTGACGCAAGAGCAGAAGCCGGCGGCAAAAGTGGTGAACGACAATACGCCGCAAACCGCGAAAGAGCCGGATTATCTGGATATCCCAGCCTTCCTGCGTAAGCAAGCCGATTAAGAATCGACTGGAAGTTGGGCATCTGCGCTCTTTGTGCTAAACTGGCCTCCCGATAGTGGTGTACACTTCGGTTGGATAGGTAAATTGGCGAGATTATACGATGATCAAACAAAGGACTCTTAAACGTATCGTTCAGGCGACTGGTGTCGGTTTGCATACCGGCAAGAAAGTCACACTGACGTTACGCCCTGCGCCGGCAAATACCGGGGTCATCTATCGTCGCACCGACTTGAATCCACCGGTAGATTTTCCGGCTGATGCCAAATCTGTGCGTGATACCATGCTCTGTACTTGCCTGGTTAATGAGCATGACGTGCGGATTTCTACGGTTGAACACCTGAACGCCGCATTGGCTGGCCTGGGTATCGACAACATTATTGTTGAAGTCGATGCACCGGAAATCCCGATTATGGACGGCAGTGCGGCTCCGTTCGTTTATCTGTTGCTGGACGCCGGCATCGATGAACTGAACTGCGCCAAGAAATTTGTACGTATCAAAGAGACGGTTCGCGTCGAAGATGGCGACAAATGGGCTGAATTCAAACCGTACAATGGTTTTTCGCTGGACTTCACCATCGATTTTAACCATCCGGCGATTGATGCCAGCACCCAGCGCTATACGCTGAACTTCTCGGCCGATGCGTTCATGCGTCAGATTAGCCGTGCGCGTACCTTCGGTTTCATGCGCGATATCGAATATCTGCAGTCCCGTGGCCTGTGCCTGGGCGGCAGCTTCGATTGTGCCATCGTTGTTGACGATTATCGCGTACTGAACGAAGACGGTCTGCGCTTTGAAGACGAATTTGTTCGCCACAAAATGCTGGATGCGATCGGTGACCTGTTTATGTGTGGTCACAACATTATCGGCGCATTCACGGCGTACAAATCGGGTCACGCGTTGAACAACAAACTGCTGCAGGCTGTTCTGGCAAAACAGGAAGCCTGGGAGTATGTGACCTTCGAAGACGACGCAAAATTGCCAATGGCGTTCCGCGCACCGTCGATGGTTCTGGCGTAAGCCTGACCATTCAGTAAATTCGACTGGTAACCTGGTACTCTCTCCGACCAGGGAACCAGTCGTTTTTCTTTTATAGCCTCTTCCCGTTATTTTTCGCTGCGATCGCTGGGTAATAATTAGCGCGCGTTCGCTGCTTTATTAAGCGTTTTCCCCGGGCAACGGCCTTCATTCATGCTGCCTCAGCGCGCTATTAATGTTAGTATTTGAGCGCAAAATTATTTCTCCGGGTTGCTTTACCCCGTGGACATCAGGTTGTCCTGCGAAAAACGTCAATAAAGAGACAGCCTGAACGACGACGGGTATACCAAAGAAAGGTAATGAACGTGAGTGGATTGCTGACGCGCTGGCGACAGTTTGGCAGACGGTATTTTTGGCCGCATCTCCTGTTGGGGATGGTCGCGGCCAGCCTCGGCCTGCCTGCGCTAAGCAACGGCCATGAGACCGCGACGCCAGCAAAGGCGACCGCCAGCAACCACAACCCGAGTAAAGTTAATTTCTCCCAGCTGGCGCTGCTGGAGACGAATCGCCGGCCCAACTTTACCGTCGACTACTGGCATCAGCATGCCATTCGCACCGTTATTCGTCATCTCTCTTTCGCCATGGCGCCGCAGGCGTTGCCGGTGGCGGAAGAAGCGTCTCCGCTGCAGGCGCAGCATCTGGCGCTGCTCGACACGCTCAGCGCGCTGCTGACGCAGGACAGTACGCCGCCGGTAGTGATCCGCCAGGCGGTGTATATCCCTTCCTCATATTCTGCCTTCCGCGTCAGCGCCTGGATAAGCCAGGTGGCGGGGATCCGCGCAGGGCCTCAACGTCTCAGCTGAAAATAACCACGGACCATCCTATTTTTTGTGACTCCGCACCGCGGGGCGTTTGAGATTTTATTATGCTTATTAAAATGTTAACTAAGGTTTTCGGCAGCCGTAACGACCGTACGCTGCGTCGTATGCGCAAAGTCGTCAATATCATCAACGGTATGGAACCGGCGATGGAAAAACTCTCTGATGACGAGCTGAAAGCGAAAACCGCTGAATTCCGCGCGCGCCTGGAAAAAGGCGAAGTGCTGGAAAACCTGATCCCTGAAGCGTTCGCCGTCGTTCGCGAAGCCAGTAAGCGTGTGTTCGGCATGCGCCACTTCGACGTCCAGCTGCTGGGCGGTATGGTGCTTAACGATCGCTGCATCGCCGAGATGCGTACCGGTGAAGGTAAAACCCTGACCGCGACCCTGCCGGCCTACCTCAATGCGCTGACCGGCAAAGGCGTTCACGTGGTGACCGTCAACGACTATCTGGCGCAGCGTGACGCCGAAAATAACCGCCCGCTGTTTGAATTCCTCGGCATGACGGTTGGCATCAACATGTCCGGCCTGCCGGCGCCGGCGAAGCGTGAAGCCTACGCTGCCGATATCACCTATGGCACCAACAACGAATACGGCTTCGACTACCTGCGCGACAACATGGCCTTCAGCCCGGAAGAGCGCGTTCAGCGTAAACTGCACTATGCGCTGGTGGATGAGGTGGACTCCATCCTGATCGATGAGGCGCGTACGCCGCTGATCATTTCCGGCCCGGCGGAAGACAGCTCTGAAATGTACCGTAAGGTCAACAAGATCATTCCGCACCTGATCCGTCAGGAAAAAGAAGATTCGGACACCTTCACCGGCGAAGGCCACTTCTCGGTGGATGAAAAAGCGCGTCAGGTTAACCTGACCGAACGTGGTCTGGTGCTGATTGAAGAGCTGCTGGTACAGGAAGGCATTATGGATGAAGGTGAGTCCCTGTACTCCCCGACCAACATTATGCTGATGCACCACGTCACCGCCGCGCTGCGCGCCCATGCGCTGTTCACCCGCGACGTTGACTACATTGTTAAAGATGGCGAAGTTATCATCGTCGATGAGCACACTGGTCGTACAATGCAGGGCCGCCGCTGGTCCGATGGTCTGCACCAGGCCGTTGAGGCCAAAGAGGGCGTGGAGATCCAGAACGAGAACCAGACCCTGGCCTCTATCACCTTCCAGAACTATTTCCGTCTGTATGAGAAACTGGCGGGGATGACCGGTACCGCCGATACTGAAGCCTTTGAATTCAGCTCTATCTATAAGCTGGATACCGTGGTCGTGCCGACCAACCGTCCGATGATCCGTAAAGACATGGCGGATCTGGTCTATATGACCGAAGCGGAAAAAATTCAGGCGATTATCGAAGATATCAAAACCCGTACCGCAGCCGGTCAGCCGGTGTTGGTGGGGACAATCTCGATCGAGAAATCGGAAGTGGTTTCCCGTGAGCTGACCAAAGCCGGCATTAAGCACAACGTTCTGAACGCCAAGTTCCATGCCAGCGAAGCGGATATCGTCGCTCAGGCAGGCTATCCTTCCGCGGTGACCATCGCTACCAACATGGCGGGCCGTGGTACCGATATTATGCTCGGCGGTAGCTGGCAGGCGGAAGTCGCGGCGCTGGAAAATCCAACGCCTGAGCAGATTGAAAAAATCAAAGCCGACTGGCAGGTGCGCCACGATGCGGTACTGGCCGCAGGCGGCCTGCACATTATCGGTACCGAGCGTCATGAATCACGCCGTATCGATAACCAGCTGCGCGGCCGTGCCGGTCGTCAGGGGGATGCCGGTTCTTCCCGCTTCTACCTGTCGATGGAAGATGCCCTGATGCGTATCTTCGCCTCCGATCGCGTTTCCGGCATGATGCGTAAACTGGGGATGAAACCTGGCGAAGCTATTGAGCACCCGTGGGTCACCAAGGCTATCGCCAACGCGCAGCGTAAAGTCGAGAGCCGTAACTTCGATATTCGTAAGCAGTTGCTGGAATATGATGATGTGGCCAACGACCAGCGCCGGGCGATTTACACCCAGCGTAACGAACTGCTGGACGTGTCTGATGTCAGCGAAACCATCAACAGCATCCGCGAAGACGTGTTTAAGGCGACTATCGATGCCCATATTCCGCCGCAGTCGCTAGAGGAGATGTGGGATATCGAAGGCCTGCAGGAGCGTCTGAAAAACGACTTCGACCTCGACCTGCCAATCAAAGAGTGGCTGGATAAAGAGCCGGAGCTGCATGAAGAGACCCTGCGCGAACGTATTCTGCAGAGCGCGGTAGAGACCTACCAGCGTAAAGAAGAAGTGGTCGGCGCTGAAATGATGCGCCACTTCGAGAAAGGCGTGATGCTCCAGACTCTGGATTCACTGTGGAAAGAACATCTGGCGGCGATGGACTACCTGCGCCAGGGTATCCACCTGCGCGGCTATGCGCAGAAAGATCCGAAGCAGGAGTACAAGCGCGAATCGTTCTCTATGTTTGCCGCGATGCTGGAGTCACTGAAGTATGAAGTGATCAGCACCCTGAGCAAAGTGCAGGTGCGGATGCCGGAAGAAGTCGAGGCGATGGAGCAGCAACGTCGTGAAGAGGCCGAGCGCCTGGCGCAGATGCAGCAGCTCAGCCATCAGAGCGATGATGAAGCCGCTGCACAGGATCTGGCGGCACAAACCGGCGAACGTAAAGTGGGGCGTAACGATCCTTGCCCGTGCGGTTCCGGTAAAAAATACAAACAGTGCCATGGCCGTCTGAGCTAAGGGCTGATAAAAAAACAAAGGCGCAGAGTTCTGCGCCTTTTTTATGGAGCTGATTCAATGAAAAAACTGCAAATCGCCGTAGGGATAATTCGCAATCCAGAAGGCGACATCTTTATTACCCAGCGCGCCGCGGATGCCCATATGGCGAATAAGCTGGAGTTCCCGGGCGGGAAGATTGAATCTGATGAAACGCCGGAGCAGGCGTTGATCCGCGAGCTGCAGGAAGAGGTGGGAATTACGGCCACTACCTTTTCACTATTTGATAAGCTGGAGTATCAGTTCCCCGATCGCCACATTACGCTGTGGTTTTTCCTCGTGGAAAGCTGGGAAGGCGAGCCCTGGGGCAAAGAGGGGCAGCCGGGACAGTGGATGACGCGGCAGGCGCTGGATCCGGAAGCGTTTCCCCCGGCGAATGAACCGGTTATCCGCAAACTTATCGCCCAGGGCTGAGCCCCGGGTCGGGAGACTAACCCAACAGGCGTTGGGTTAGCGTGCCGTCAAATCAGGGCTGCTGCTCGCTCCAGTCATCGCTATCGGAGAGATCGCCCGCGCTGGGGATGCGCTTCTCCTCTGCTGCCCATTCTCCCAAATCGATCAGCTGGCAGCGCTTGCTGCAGAACGGACGATAGGGGCTTTGTTCGCCCCAAACCACATTTTTGCCGCAGGTCGGACAATTGACGATAGTCTCTTCTGACATGTTATCTCCTTAACAGCAGGCCAGTTCAAAATCAAAGCGCTCCGGCACGATCCCATACTCACTGTCCAGCGGCAGGAAGCGGATGGCGAAACGGCTTTTATGGCCAGAGATCTGCGGATAAAGCTGGTGGGCCAGATCGAGACGCAGGCGCAGCAGATCGGCATCTTCGCCATTATCCTGATAAAAGCCATTGAGGCTGGTCTGTTTGCGAAACTGTCCGGAGTTACGAATCAGATCGAGGATCAGGCTCAGGGACTGGACCAAAGGAGCGAGGCTGGCAAGCCAGCTGGCCACCTGCTCGTCACGATGCGCCTGCGGCATATGGAGCCAGATATGCAGGGTCGGTAAATCGAAGCTGCAGCAGCCTCCAGGGATACTCAGACGCTGACGCACTAGCGCAATCAGGCGATCTTCACGCAGAAACTGACCAATGCGTGGCGCGGCCATCAGGGTGCTGGAAGACTGCTTGAGCTGCTGGCGCAGCGCGTTAATGCGCTCCTGATCGACTCCCGGCACTTCTGCCCAGGACTGGAGCTTACGCTGCTGGCGCTCCAGCTCTTTGACCAGATCGGTACGCACCTCGCCGCGCTCCAGGACATCCAGCAGATCGCCGGCGTTACGGAAAAAATGGAGCGCATCGGCATGGCTGGCAATCATCGGATGGAAAGCCATTTGCTGGATCAGAAATTCGATGCGCAGCCAGGTGCGCATTTTCTCATTAAGAGGATGTTCAAACAGAACGGGGGTATGCATTACGAGTTTTCCTGTGAGGCGGCCTGCAATGCCAGCGTTAAGTACTTTTCGTGCAGGCGGGCAACATCCGATGCCACTGCATCCGGAGTGCCAGTGTTTTCAATAACATCGTCCGCGATTGCCAGGCGCTGCTCGCGCGTGGCCTGGGCGGCAAGAATATGTTCAGCATGTTCGCGGCTGACCTTATCGCGCAGCATGGTGCGTTCGATTTGCGTCTCTTTTGGCACATCGACGACCAGTACGCGATCGGCCTGGCTGGACAGGCGGTTTTCGACCAGCAAAGGTACGACCCAGAGGAGATAAGGGGAGGTGGCGGCCTGCATCTGGCGGCGCGTTTCCTGCTGAATCAGCGGATGCAACAGCGCGTTGAGCCAGGCTTTTTCCTCCACCTGAGCAAAAATTTTTTCCCGCAGCAGACGGCGGTTTAGCGTGCCGTCGGGGGCAATCATCTGTGGCCCGAAGTGGCCGGCAATGGCCTGGAGCGCCGGGGTGCCGGGTTCGACCACCTGGCGGGCGATAACATCGGCATCGATAACCTTAATCCCGAGCTGCGCGAAGGCGTCGGCGACCGTACTTTTACCGCTGCCAATCCCGCCTGTTAACGCGACTGTGTACCCCATATCTTCTGACCCTGAAACGGATTGCTCGTATTTTTGGTATTCAGACAGCGAGGACGGGCAGTATGCCGGAGAGGCGAGAGCGATCTTGTCGTGATGGCCCCGTGCCAGCCGGGAGCGCCGTCCGCTATTCTGTTTCTTTTAATCAAGCAAATCAAATGGTTAAAAATAATGCGCTGGCGGGTGGAGATATAAGCGCTTTTTTCTCCATTCACCAGGTAAATTTATACGATTGTAGCGTAAAAAAAGTGAAAATCGCAGTCTTGCGCGGGCCTGATTCGTGCGTATGATAACGTCACTGGAGTTGTGCTCTCACATTAATGCCATTAACCCCAGGAATTCGCACATGCGTATTGAAGAAGATCTGAAGCTTGGTTTCAAAGACGTTCTTATCCGCCCGAAACGCTCTACCCTCAAAAGCCGTTCTGATGTTGAGCTGGCACGTGAATTCACCTTTAAACATTCAGGCCTGACCTGGTCCGGTGTGCCGATTATTGCGGCTAACATGGACACCGTCGGCACCTTCAGCATGGCGAAAGCGCTGGCCACTTTTGGCATTCTGACGGCAGTACACAAGCACTACACCGCGGAAGAATGGCAGGCGTTTGTCCAGAGCGTATCCGCAGACGTTCTCAAGCATGTGATGGTTTCCACCGGTACTTCCGATGCGGATTTTGATAAAACGCAACAGATCCTCTCTCAGAACCCACAATTGAACTTTGTGTGCATTGACGTCGCCAATGGCTACTCTGAACACTTCGTCCAGTTTGTGGCGAAGGCGCGCGAAGCCTGGCCGCAAAAAACCATTATTGCCGGGAACGTGGTCACCGGTGAAATGTGTGAAGAGCTGATCCTCTCCGGCGCCGATATCGTCAAAGTTGGCATTGGCCCGGGCTCCGTCTGCACCACCCGCGTCAAAACCGGGGTCGGCTACCCGCAGCTCTCCGCCGTGATCGAGTGTGCTGATGCCGCACATGGCCTTGGCGGCCAGATCATCAGCGATGGCGGTTGCACCATGCCGGGCGATGTGGCGAAAGCCTTCGGCGGCGGCGCTGATTTCGTGATGCTCGGCGGTATGCTGGCGGGCCACGAAGAGAGCGGCGGTACTGTGGTTGAAGAGAACGGTGAAAAATTCATGCTGTTTTACGGTATGAGCTCCGAATCGGCGATGACCCGCCATGTGGGCGGTGTCGCGAAATACCGCGCGGCGGAAGGGAAAACCGTTAAGCTGCCGCTGCGTGGCCCGGTGGACAATACCGCGCGCGACATTCTCGGCGGCCTGCGCTCTGCCTGCACCTACGTTGGCGCCTCGCGACTGAAAGAGCTGACCAAACGCACCACCTTTATCCGCGTTCAGGAACAAGAGAACCGGGTATTCAATAGCCTGTAACCGGCTGCGCTGGCGCCTGCGCGGTGCCAGCGTTGCTTATCCTCCCGCCCCGCCAATGGCATCGCCCAGATGAAAAACGGGCAAATACATCGCCACCACCAGGAGCCCGACCAGCGAGCCGGTTATCACCAGCATCAGGGGTTCCAGATGCGCAGCCAGACTGTCGGCTCGCTGATGGGTCTGCTCACGATGATGATGCGCCAGGTTTTCCAGCATCTGATCCAGTACCCCCGCGCTTTCCCCAGTGCGGATGAGCTGCAGACACAGCGGTGTAAAACCGCCGCAGCGGCTTAACGCCTGCCAGATCGGATCCCCCTGAACGATCAGCGCGCGGGCCTGCGCCAGGCGCTGGCGCCACAGCGGGCACGACAGGGTCTCTTCAACGCTTTGCAGCCCCTGTAGAAAGCTGATACCGGCACTTTGGGTTAACGCCAGAACGGTGAATATCAGGCTCAGCTGTTGACCGCCGATCAGGGGGCCGATGAGAGGGAGCGCGTTAAGCAGTTGCTGGCGACGCAGCAGCCAGTCGGCGCGCTGCCGGACCAGCTGGTTGAGCAGCAGCGGGCTCAGCAGAAAGGCCAGCAGTAACGGCCAGCCGCGGTTCAGCATGTCCCCTGCCGCAATAACCATTCGCGTTAATAACGGCAGCGGCGTATTGAACGTCTGGTAGATGGCAGTGAATTCAGGAAGGACAAAATAAAGCATCCCCAGCACCACCAGCAGCGCCAGTGTGAGCACGATCAGCGGGTAGCGCAGCGCCTTCTTGACCTTGCCGGCGAGCCGCTGCTGCTCCTGCTGCTGGTTGGCCAGCTGCTGGCAGCAAATATCGAGCTTGCCCGTCAGTTCGCCAGTGCTAATCATCGCCAGATACAGTGGCGGAAAAGCCTGCGGCCACTGCGCCAGTGCGGCAGAGAAAGTCACGCCCTGGGCCAGTTCGCGGCCCAGCGCCTCAAGCAGCGCCTGCCACTGCCCATGCGGTTGCTGCTGCGCCAGCAGCGATAACCCTTCCGCCAACGGTAGCCCGGCCTGCAGCAGGGTTGCCAACTGGCGGATTGTTTCGCTGCTGTAGCGCGGGTGCCACAGGCTTTGCTTCACCGTACAGCGGCGTATAGCCAACGGCAGGATGCGCTGCTGCTGGAGGTGATGCAGCACCTCCGGACGACTGGCTTGCCATAGCATCCCCTGACAAGGAGCGCCTTGCGCATCGACGCCTCGCCAGCGCCAGAGACGCTTAGTCGCCATGGGGGATCCCCAACACCCGCACCACCTCTTCGAGGCTGGTCAAGCCCTGTTCAATAGCCTGACATCCGCTTTCGAAGATCGTCATCATGCCCGCGGCTCGCGCCAGAGATTCGATCTCAATGGCGTTGAGCCCCTGGACTATCCCCTGACGTAGCCCCGGAGTGACAGGCAAGACCTCGAACAGCGCCAGCCTGCCGTGATACCCGTGATAACAGTGTTCGCAGCCCGCGGCCTGCCAGCGCGGCAACGGACGGGGCCACAGACTGTGCGGCAGGTCGGCGGCACTGCCGGCATTGCGCCGGCAGTGGGGGCACAGCTTGCGGACCAGACGCTGGGCGATAACCAGCGAGAGCGCAGAGGAGATCATCCAGCGGGCGATGCCCATTTGCTGCAGGCGGGTGAGGGTTTCGCTGGTGGAATTGGTGTGCAGAGTAGAGAGCACCAGATGACCCGTTTGGGCGGCTTTCAGCGCGATTTCAGCGGTTTCGGCATCGCGGATTTCACCCACCATCACAATATCCGGATCCTGACGTAACAGGGCGCGCAGTACGCTGTGAAAGGTCAGCCCGGCGCGCGGGTTGATTTGCGTCTGGTTCATCCCGGCGATGGGGATCTCCAGAGGATCCTCGACGCTACAGATGTTCACTTGTTCCCGGTTTCGCGCCTGCAGGGCGCTGTAGAGGGTCACCGTTTTCCCGCTTCCGGTTGGGCCAGTGACCAGCAGCAGCCCCTGCGGCTGATTCAGCGCCTGGCGGAAGGCCGCCAACTGAGAGGATGAGAGGCCGAGCGCCTCCAGATCCAGCGCCTGGTCAACCTGATGCAGAAGGCGCAGGACAATTTTCTCGCCATAGCGGCAGGGCAGAGTGGCGATGCGAAAGGAGAGCGGCCGTCCGGCGAGGTTCAGCGCGAACTGACCATCCTGCGGCAAACGATGCTCGGCGATATCGAGACTGGCCATCACCTTGAGTCGTGCGATAACCGGCGCGGCCAGCTCGGGCGCCAGCAGCGGCAGGGCGTGTAGCACGCCATCGACACGCAGGCGGATCCGTAAGTGCGTTTCCGTGGGTTCGATATGAATATCGGAGGCCCGCTGACGCAGGGCCTGCTCGAGGATCTGATTGACCCGTTCGGCGATGTTTTCCGGGCCTGCATTTTGCGCCAGCAGCGCCTGCTTTTCCTGGACGTGCAGGCGCTTATCCATCTGCTCCTGGCTCCAGCATTCAATATCGATCCGTTTTTGCGTCGCGAAACGTAGCGCCTCCATTAGCTCCGTCGGCGGGGTATCGACCACCGCAATGGATATCGTCTGCTCATCGCTGTGCAGCAGCAGGGCGTGATGGCGACGACAGAGAGGGAGCAGCTGTTCTGTTTTCATGTTGTCGCCCTCACTTCACGCGGAAGACGTCTTCGCAGGCCTGCTGAAGCGCGCTGTTGTCGGTGATAGTGCAGACCCGCTGCCAGCCGGTGACGCCCTCGGCGTTATCCCAGGTCGGGGTTAGGGTGACGCCCAGTCCGTTGAGACTTTCCTGGCCGGTGAGGGTAACGACCCCTTTTGCCACGCTCATGGCGGAGAGGTAGCGCGTGGTGGTTGGCGAGGGGATGCCATTGCTGCCGCCGTCGCATGTCGTCAGGCCGCCATGATCGAGCGCGCAAAGTTCAATTGCCGTCCGGTAGGGGACAAAGGTCTGCAGCAGATCGGTGAGGGCGGCTTTACGCAGGTAGTTCTGGTAGGCCGGGATGCCGATGGCGCTGAGAATGGCGATGATGCCGATGACCACCATCAGTTCAATCAGGGTAAAACCTCGTTGTTTATCCATAAGTCGCTCCTTGTTGTGACAGAAGCACTGTGACGGGATTCAGGGGGACAGGCGAGGAGACGAAAACGATCCGGGAAACCGGGTTCCAGGGTTTTTAGCGGGATTGCATGGTGAGCAAGAGCGGCTGCGAGTCGGGTCGCAAATTCAGGCCTTCACGCCGGAAACGTGAAGGCCCAATCTTCAGCGAAAACGCATCGACAGGTCGAGCGCCTGCACATGTTTGGTCAGGGCCCCGACGGAGATATAGTCGACCCCGGTGTCGGCAAATTCGCGGATGGTGTCAAAGGTGACGTTGCCGGAGACCTCGAGCGACGCCTGGCCAGCGGTGATTTTCACCGCCTCGCGCATCAGGTCGGTGGTGAAGTTATCGAGCATAATGATATCGGCCCCGGCTTTTAACGCCTGCTCCAGCTCATCCAGCGTTTCCACTTCCACTTCCACCGGCACATCAGGATGCAGCCAGAACGCCTTTTCCACCGCCTGACGGATCGAGCCGGAGGCGATGATGTGGTTTTCTTTAATCAGGAAAGCGTCGAACAGCCCCAGGCGGTGGTTGGCGCCGCCGCCGCAGAGAACCGCGTATTTCAAAGCGGTACGCAGCCCTGGCAGCGTTTTGCGCGTATCCAGGAGTTGGGTTTTGGTGCCCGCCAGCAGGTCGACATAGCGGCGGACAACGCTGGCGACGCCGGAGAGGGTTTGTACAAAGTTCAGCGCCGTACGTTCGCCAGTGAGCAGAATGCGCGATGGGCCTTCCAGCTCGAACAGGGGTTGATCGGCTTTGACCGCATCGCCATCGGCGACGTGCCAGGTGATATTCACGTCGTCACCGGCGAGCTGAATGAAGACCTCTTCCACCCAGCGTTTACCACAGAAGACGCCATCTTCGCGGGTAATGACCACCGCATGGGAGCGTGCATCCTGCGGCAATAATTGTGCGCTAATATCGTTGCTGGCGTCGACTTCGCCGCCCAAATCTTCCCGCAGGGAGTGTGCGACAGCATCGGTAATATCGAGATTAATACGTTCCAGCAGCACGTCACGGCGGCGGTCGGGGTTGTAACGACGAGGCGACATGATAAAGCTCCAGATAGATAAGATTCAGAAGTGGGAAACATGCTAACCTGAACGACGTTTCAGTACCATACACACTTCATCCTTTGGGCCGGCGTGTGGCCCGGAAGCATGAGTTCGCGAAAGGAGATCCCGCATGCAGTTGAACGAGGGATGGCTGGTCGGCGCGCGGCGGGTTCCCTCGCCGCACCATGACTGCCGTCCGGATGAAGAGGCCCCTTCCTTATTGGTGGTGCATAATATCAGCCTGCCGCCAGGTGAATTTGGTGGTCCATGGATTGACGCGCTGTTCACCGGCACCCTGGATCCTCACGCGCATCCTTTCTTTGCCGAGATCGCTCATCTGCGCGTTTCGGCGCATTGTCTGATTCGCCGTGATGGTGAAATCGTGCAGTATGTGCCTTTCGATAAGCGTGCATGGCATGCGGGTGTCTCCAGCTATCAGGGGCGTGAACGCTGCAATGACTTTTCCATCGGCATAGAGCTGGAAGGCACGGATACCCTGGCGTATACCGAAGCGCAGTACCAGCAGCTGGCGGCGGTGACGGATCTGCTTATCACGATTTATCCTGCCATCGCCGCAAACATCACGGGCCATAGCGATATCGCGCCCGTTCGCAAGACGGACCCGGGACCGGCCTTTGACTGGAAAAAATTTCGTGCGCTGCTCAGCGCGCCGTCCGAAAAGGAGACCTCATGACGCTGTTTACTACGCTGCTGGTGCTTATCGCTGAACGCCTGTTTAAACTGGGCGAACACTGGCAGCTTGATCATCGGCTGGAGGTGGCGTTCCGCCGGATAAAACATTTCTCGTTGCCGGGAACGCTGCTGATGACCCTGGTCGCCGTCGCGGTGGTCTACATTATTCAGCGCTTGCTGCAGGGGCAGCTGTTCAACGTACCGCTGCTGGTGTTCTGGATTTTGCTAGGCCTGCTGTGCATCGGCGCCGGTAAGGTTCGGCTGCACTATCATGCCTATCTGAAAGCGGCGTCGCGCAATGACAGCCGCGCCTGCGATGCGATGGCCAGCGAGCTGACGTTGATACACGGCGTCCCCCCGGGCTGTGATGAGCGCGAGTACCTTAGCGAACTGCAAAATGCGCTGCTATGGATTAACTATCGTTACTACCTGGCGCCACTCTTCTGGTTTGTGGTCGGTGGGGCGTGGGGGCCGCTGACGCTTATCGCCTATAGCGTCCTGCGTGCCTGGCAGACGTGGCTGGCGCGCTACCAGACGCCGCATCATCGTTTGCAGTCCGGAATCGATGGTATCCTGCATATTGTGGACTGGCTGCCGGTGCGTCTGGTGGGGGTTGTCTATGCTCTGGTGGGGCATGGAGAGAAAGCGCTCCCTGCGTGGTTTGCATCGTTAGGCGACCGCCATTCGTCGCAGTATCAGGTATTGACCCGCCTGGCGCAGTATTCCCTGGCTCGTGAACCGCACGTGGATAAAGTAGCGACGCCGAAGGCTGCGGTATCGATGGCTAAGAAGACTTCGCTGGTGGTAGTGGTGATTATGGCGCTGCTGACGATTTACGGTACCCTGGTTTAACGGCCTGAGCCCGCGCGCTGCCTGCCACGATGTACGTACCTGCGGGGCTTTTGTTGCCTGATGGCGCTGCGCTTATCCGGCCTGGCGAGTCACCCGCAGGCTCACGTCACGTAGGCCCGGCAAGCAACAGCGCCGCCGGGCGATATATCAGACGCCGTGCTGGTCATGTTGCCGGGTGGCGGCTTCGCCTGACCCGGCCTGGAGAACCCGCGCCAGCGGGTAACATTCCGAACCGCTACAGCGTATCCGCCGGTGGAATACCGAAGTCGGGCATCCCGTCTTCCCGCCAGCTGACCAGCTTTAACCGCGTATGGCGATTGGGATCATACAGCGGGTCGCCTTCTATCTCAGTGTAATTCCGCGCGTGATACACCAGCACATCTTCCCCTTCCGGCGTTTGGGTAAAACTATTATGACCTGGGCCATACTGGCGGTTTTCATAGCTGGTGCGGAACACCGGCTGCGGAGCTTTATGCCAGTTTGCCGGCTGCAGCGGATCGGCCTGCCGGTCGATCCATAACAACCCCATGCAGTAGTTTTCATCGGTGGCGCTGGCGGAATAGCTGATAAATAGCTTATCGCCATGCATCAGTACCGCAGGCCCTTCGTTGACCTTAAATCCCCGGCACTCCCAGTCGAACTCCGGCTTGCTCAGCATGACCGGCTCGCCTTTTAACGTCCACGGGTTAGCCATTTCGGCGAGATACAGGTTTGAGTTGCCTTCGATATGCGGGGATTTTTGCGCCCACAGATACCAGCATTTCCTCTGATGGGTAAAAGTGGTGGCATCGAGGGCGAAGGTATCGAAAGGCGTGACCACCTGGCCTTTTTCCTGCCAGCGGCCGGTCAGCGGATCGTTGTCGGCGCACTCGATCACGAACATACGATGCTGGAACATGCCCAGCGCATCCAGATCGTGGGTATGGGTGGCGGCAAAATAGATATACCACTTCCCGTCTATCTCATGTAGCTCCGGCGCCCAAATCAGCTGGCTCATCGGCCCGCTTTGCGGTGCGCGCCAGACCACTACCGGCTCCGCATCGCGTAATCCTTCAAGGGTCGCCGCGCGCCGGATCTCCAGCCGGTCGTATTCCGGCACCGAGGCAATAAAGTAGTAGTGATTAAGGTGGCGCAGAATAAAGGGATCTGCGCGCTGTTCAATAAAGGGGTTTGGCCAGTTGTTCATCAGGCTTTCCTTACGTGTTCACTGGTTTTCAGTTCCTGGTATTCGTTCAGCTCGCTGTAGTTGCTGCGGCGCTTCTCTAAATCGCTCTGGATCTGGCGCATCAGGGTACGGTCAACCTTCAGCAGGCGCACCACGCCGGCGGTGATCAGGTAGCCGACGCCGGGGATAACCGAGAACAGCAGCACGATGCCGTTGAGGGCGGAGGCGCTTTGCGCTTTGGCGCCAGAGTCGTAGCCGTACCATGACAACAGGAATCCGACCATCGCCCCGGCGACCGCCAGGCCGACTTTGAGGAAGAACAGATTGCCGGAGAAGCTAATGCCGGTGATGCGCTTGCCGGTTTTCCACTCGCCGTAGTCGTCAACATCGGACATCAGCGACCAGTGCAGCGGGGAGGGAATTTGATGCAGGATGTTGAGCAGGAAGTAGAGCACCATAATCAGCGTGGTGGCGTGCGGATTAAAGAAATAGAAGGCGCAGGAGAAGATCGCCAGCACGATATTGGTCCAGAAGAAGACCTGCAGTTTGCACCAGCGGTCGGTGAGGACTTTTGCCAGCATGCTGCCAATCATCATCCCGACCACGCCGAGGCTGATAAACAGAGTGGCAAAATGGGTGCTTTGCCCCATTACCCAGGTGACGTAGTACATGGTGGCGGCCATGCGGATAAAGCCCGGACAGACGTTGCACAGCGTGAGCAACAGGATGCGTACCCACTGGTCATTTTTCCACACATCTTTGAGATCTTTTTTCAGTTCATCATTGGTCTGTACCGCCGGGTGGATGCGTTCGCGTACGGTAGCGAAGCAGAACAGGAACATACACATGCCGATGAAGGCCAGCACGGTCATCGCCATCTGATAGCCCTTCGCTTTATCGGCGCCGCCGAACCAGTCGGCCATTGGCAGCAGCGTTAATGACAGCAACAGCGTGGCGATACCCACCATCACGAAACGATAAGACTGGCAGGCAACGCGCTCTTTCGGATCGGCGGTCATCACCGTTCCCAGCGAGCAGTAGGGGATGTTAATCGCGGTATAGGTAATCGACAGCAGAAAGTAGGTGACAAACGCATAGATGACTTTGCTGTTATAGGTCCACTCAGGAGTGGTGAACATCAGGACGCTGAACAGGGCGTAGGGGAAAGCAATCCACAGCAGCCATGGACGAAAGCGGCCATATTTACTGCGGGTGCGGTCGGCGAGGGCGCCCATGATCGGGTCGGTCACCGCATCGATGACGCGCACCGACAGCAGCAGTACGCCCACCAGCGCCGGCGCCAGACCGAAAATATCGGTATAAAAATAGTTAACAAACAGCATGATGGCGCCAAAGATGATATTGCATCCGGCATCCCCCATCCCATAACCAATCTTTTCTTTTATTGAAAGTCTATTGTCTGCCATGTGCGGTCTCTCCGTTGCAGTATGGAGAGAATTATTGGCTGCTATCGAGAGAATTACGTTGCAGGAACGCGTTGACGATATGGATAAAAAAGCTATGGAGGGGAAAGTGTGAAGCAGATAACAATGCTCTGCGCCCGTCATTCAGGGAGGGGCGCAGAGCAAAGAGAATTATTGATGAGATGTATTATTGTGCTTTTATGGTGGCGGCGGCTTTCTGTTTAAACAGATAGCCCACGCCCAGCACGGCGATCCATACCGGGATCAGCCAAACGGAAATCGCCATCCCCGGGGTCATCAGCATAATGATCAGCACCGCGGCCATAAACAGCAGGCACACCCAGTTACCCAGCGGGTAGAAGAGGGCGGGGAAGCGAGTGGTGACGCCCTGCTGCTGTTTGGCGCGACGGAATTTGATATGCGCGAGGCTGATCATCGCCCAGTTGATCACCAGGGCGGAGACTACCAGCGCCATCAGCAGGCCAAATGCGGATTCCGGCGCCAGGTAGTTGATCAGCACACACAGGGCGGTGACCACGGCGGAGACGAGAATGGTATTCACCGGCACGCCGCGTTTGTCGACGCTGAGCAGCGCTTTCGGTGCGTTCCCCTGCTGGGCAAGACCGAACAGCATACGGCTGTTGCAGTAGACACAGCTGTTATACACCGACAGGGCCGCCGTCAGCACCACTACGTTGAGGGCGTTTGCCACCAGCGTATCGCCAAGCTCATGGAAAATCAGGACGAACGGACTGGTGTCCGCAGTCACACGCGTCCACGGCAGAAGCGAGAGCAGGACCGCCAGCGAGCCAACATAGAAGATCAGGATACGGTAGATAACCTGGTTAGTGGCTTTCGGGATGCTTTGCTCCGGGTTATCCGCTTCCGCCGCGGTGATACCCACCAGCTCCAGACCGCCGAAGGAGAACATGATGATCGCCATCATCATTACCAGCCCGGTAAAGCCGTGCGGCAGGAACCCGCCTTGATCCCAGAGGTTACGTACCGTCGCCTGCGGGCCGCCGTTGCCGCTGAACAGCAGCCAGCCGCCGAACAAAATCATCGCCACAACGGCGACCACTTTGATAATGGCAAACCAGAACTCCATTTCCCCGAACACTTTCACGTTGGTCAGGTTAATGGCGTTGATGGCGATGAAGAAGACCGCCGCTGAGGCCCAGGTTGGGATTTCCGGCCACCAGAACTGGATATATTTGCCGACGGCAGTGAGTTCCGCCATGGCCACCAGGACATACAGTACCCAGTAGTTCCAGCCGGAGGCGAAGCCGGCAAAGCCGCCCCAGTATTTATAAGCAAAGTGGCTAAACGAACCGGCTACCGGCTCTTCTACCACCATTTCGCCCAGCTGACGCATGATCAGAAAGGCGATAAAACCGGCAATCGCGTAACCAAGAATGATACCCGGGCCGGCGGACTGAATGACGGACGCGCTCCCCAGAAACAGGCCGGTGCCGATAGCCCCGCCCAGCGCGATGAGCTGAATGTGACGGTTTTTCAGGCCGCGCTTCAGCCGATCGCCGTGCTGTTGACCTTCCATATGAAACCTCGTGTGTGGTTATTTTTTGTGTACGTCATCCGTCAGGTTGCTGCTTCACTGCTGTCCCTGCCTGAAAGCATAGCCAGCGAAAATTTGGGCGACGTGGCCCACTTTTTACCTGAGTGATGGCGCGCACATATTGTTGTGTTTGTGTATTTAACGACTTCCGTTTCTGTATTGTTTTGTTTACGGAAGGCGGTGCGGTAATTAAGAAAAAGGCCTTTCGTCTCAGGGAGAATAGTGGTAAGCGCGTTTGAATGCACCTGCTTTATGAAGGGATGATGACCATGTGTCTAAAAAGACATCAATAGACACATTCTGTATTATTCCGGCGCATTGCTTCTTTCTGATTATTTATTCAATGATATTGTCTTTATATTCATTTATTGGGTCGTTGAATCGGTTCAGATAGCGTAATTTTTCGTTTCCATTAAGTTAATGCTACCTCTTTATGAGTAAACGTAACATTTGTGCAAGGTTACATTTCTGAAATGTTATTTCTGTAAGGTTGTTAAAATGTCCGTCGTTTACTGATTTCAATCAAAACCTGTATGGACAGAAGGTGAATACTTTGTTACTTTAGCGCTACGAACTTTAAATTGGTAAGACCAATTGACTCCGGGCTAATGGCAGAGACAGGGAATATGGCCTACAGCAAAATCCGCCAACCAAAATTATCCGATGTGATAGAGCAGCAGCTGGAGTTTCTGATCCTTGAGGGGACCTTGCGCCCCGGTGAAAAACTCCCGCCTGAACGCGAACTGGCTAAACAGTTCGACGTTTCCCGCCCCTCGCTGCGTGAGGCGATTCAACGCCTCGAAGCCAAGGGCCTGTTGCTTCGTCGTCAGGGAGGTGGAACGTTTGTTCAGAGCCGCCTGTGGCAGAGCTTCAGCGATCCGCTGGTTGAGCTGCTGTCCGATCACCCTGAATCCCAATTCGATTTGCTTGAGACCCGTCACGCGCTGGAAGGCATCGCGGCCTATTACGCGGCGCTGCGCAGCAATGATGAAGATCGCGACCGTATCCGCGAGCTGCATCAGGCTATTGAGCGGGCTCAGCAGTCGGGCGATCTGGACGCTGAGTCCGGCGCCGTCGTCCAGTACCAAATCGCCGTCACCGAGGCGGCACACAATGTGGTTTTGCTCCATCTGCTAAGGTGTATGGAGCCGATGCTGGCGCAAAACGTGCGTCAGAACTTTGAATTGCTGTATGCCCGCCGGGAAATGCTCCCGTTGGTCAGCAACCATCGCACTCGCATTTTCGAGGCGATAATGGCCGGGGAGCCGGAGCAGGCGCGTGAGGCGTCGCACCGTCACCTGGCGTTCATTGAGGAAATTTTGCTGGACCGTAGCCGTGAGCAGAGTCGTAGAGAACGCTCGCTGCGTCGTTTACAGCAACGAAAGGACGAGAACTCCGGTTCTTAAGCGCCATTTTTAGAGCGCGGCAACTAAACGCAGAACCTGTCTTATTGAATTTTTGGTTGTTCAACGGTGAAGAACGAAGAGTTCAATGGGACAGGTTCCAGATTAATCAACGATTAGATAGATAAGGAATACCCCCCATGTCAGAACGTTTACCAAATGACGTGGATCCGATCGAAACTCGCGACTGGCTACAGGCGATCGAATCGGTCATCCGTGAAGAAGGTGTTGAGCGCGCTCAGTATCTTATTGACCAACTCCTTTCTGAAGCCCGCAAAGGCGGGGTGAAAGTGGCTGCTGGCGCATCGACCGGCGGTTACGTCAACACTATTGCCGTTGAAGATGAGCCGGAATATCCGGGTAATCTGGATCTGGAACGTCGTATCCGTTCTGCGATCCGCTGGAACGCCATCATGACCGTTCTGCGCGCATCGAAAAAAGATCTCGAACTGGGCGGCCACATGGCTTCTTTCCAGTCTTCCGCAACCTTCTACGAAGTGTGCTTCAACCACTTCTTCCGCGCACGCAATGAGCAGGATGGCGGCGACCTGGTGTACTTCCAGGGTCACATCTCTCCGGGCGTTTATGCGCGTGCGTTCCTGGAAGGTCGTCTGACTGAAGAGCAGATGAACAACTTCCGTCAGGAAGTTCACGGTAAAGGTCTGTCCTCTTATCCGCACCCGAAACTGATGCCGGAATTCTGGCAGTTCCCGACCGTTTCTATGGGCCTGGGCCCAATCGGGGCGATTTATCAGGCTAAATTCCTGAAATATCTGGAACACCGTGGTCTGAAAGACACCTCCAAACAAACCGTTTACGCGTTCCTGGGCGACGGTGAGATGGACGAGCCGGAATCTAAAGGCGCGATCACCATCGCGACCCGTGAGAAGCTCGACAACCTGGTGTTCGTTATCAACTGTAACCTGCAGCGTCTTGACGGTCCGGTCACCGGTAACGGCAAAATCATTAACGAACTGGAAGGCATCTTCGCGGGCGCTGGCTGGAACGTTATCAAGGTTATCTGGGGCGGTCGTTGGGATGAGCTGCTGCGTAAAGACACCAGCGGTAAGCTGATTCAGCTGATGGAAGAAACCGTTGACGGCGATTACCAGACCTTTAAATCCAAAGACGGCGCTTATGTGCGCGAGCACTTCTTCGGTAAATATCCGGAGACCGCTGCGCTGGTTGCCGACTGGACTGACGAGCAGATTTGGGCCCTGAACCGCGGTGGCCACGATCCGAAGAAAGTTTATGCTGCTCTGAAAAAAGCGCAGGAAACCAAAGGCAAAGCGACCGTTATCCTCGCCCATACCATCAAAGGTTACGGCATGGGTGACACTGCTGAAGGTAAGAACATCGCTCACCAGGTTAAGAAAATGAACATGGACGGCGTTCGCTACGTCCGCGATCGTTTCAACGTGCCGGTTGCCGATGCCGATCTGGAAAAACTGCCGTACGTCACCTTCCCGGAAGGTTCCGAAGAGCACACCTATCTGCACGCTCAGCGTCAGAAACTGCACGGCTATCTGCCGAGCCGTCAGCCGAACTTCACTGAGAAGCTGGAGCTGCCGACGCTGGAAGATTTCCGCCCGCTGCTGGAAGAGCAGAATAAAGAGATCTCTACCACTATCGCGTTCGTTCGTGCCCTGAACGTGATGCTGAAGAACAAATCCATCAAAGACCGCCTCGTGCCGATCATCGCCGACGAAGCGCGTACTTTCGGTATGGAAGGTCTGTTCCGTCAGATCGGTATCTACAGCCCGAACGGCCAGCAGTACACCCCGCAGGACCGTGAGCAGGTTGCATACTACAAAGAAGACGAGAAAGGTCAGATCCTGCAGGAAGGGATCAACGAGCTGGGCGCAGGCGCATCCTGGCTGGC
The DNA here is from genome assembly GCF_040064295.1 of Klebsiella sp. JB_Kp031. Lineage (NCBI taxonomy): Bacteria > Pseudomonadati > Pseudomonadota > Gammaproteobacteria > Enterobacterales > Enterobacteriaceae > Klebsiella > Klebsiella sp. JB_Kp031. The sequence goes on along the minus strand of NZ_JBEAJW010000039.1, from coordinate 108,908 downwards.
TGCGGCGACCTCTTACAGCACCAACAACCTGCCGATGATCCCGTTCTACATCTACTACTCGATGTTCGGGTTCCAGCGTATCGGTGACCTGTGCTGGCAGGCTGGCGACCAGCAGGCTCGCGGCTTCCTGATTGGTGGTACTTCCGGTCGTACGACGCTGAACGGCGAAGGTCTGCAGCACGAAGATGGCCACAGCCATATTCAGTCTCTGACTATCCCGAACTGTATCTCTTACGATCCCTCCTACGCCTACGAAGTGGCGGTCATCATGCATGACGGCCTGGAGCGTATGTACGGTGAGAAACAAGAGAACGTTTACTACTACATCACTACCCTGAACGAAAACTACCACATGCCGGCCATGCCGGAAGGCGCCGAGGAAGGTATCCGCAAAGGTATCTACAAACTCGAAACCATCGAAGGTAGCAAAGGTAAAGTTCAGCTGCTGGGCTCCGGTTCTATCCTGCGTCACGTCCGTGAAGCAGCGCAGATCCTGGCGAAAGACTACGGCGTGGGCTCTGACGTGTACAGCGTCACCTCCTTCACCGAACTGGCGCGTGATGGCCAGGATTGCGAACGCTGGAACATGCTGCACCCGCTGGAAACACCGCGCGTGCCGTACATCGCTCAGGTGATGAACGACGCTCCGGCAGTGGCATCCACTGACTATATGAAACTGTTCGCCGAGCAGGTTCGTACCTACGTACCGGCTGACGATTACCGCGTACTGGGTACCGATGGCTTCGGTCGTTCCGACAGCCGTGAAAACCTGCGTCACCACTTCGAAGTCGATGCTTCCTATGTGGTCGTTGCAGCGCTGGGCGAACTGGCTAAACGTGGTGAAATCGATAAGAAAGTGGTTGCGGACGCAATTACCAAATTCAACATCGATGCAGAAAAAGTTAACCCGCGTCTGGCGTAAGAGGTAAAAGAATAATGGCTATCGAAATCAAAGTACCGGACATCGGGGCTGATGAAGTTGAAATCACCGAGATTCTGGTCAAAGTGGGCGACAAAGTTGAAGCTGAACAGTCGCTGATCACCGTAGAAGGCGATAAAGCCTCTATGGAAGTCCCGTCTCCGCAGGCTGGCGTCGTGAAAGAGATTAAAGTCTCCGTCGGCGACAAAACCGAGACTGGCAAACTGATTATGATTTTCGATTCCGCCGAGGGTGCAGCAGCCGCTGCACCTGCGCAGGAAGAGAAGAAAGAAGCCGCTCCGGCCGCCGCTGCTCCAGCAGCTGCCGCGGCAGCGAAAGAAGTGAATGTGCCGGACATCGGCGGTGACGAAGTTGAAGTCACTGAAATTCTGGTGAAAGTGGGCGATACCGTTGCGGCTGAGCAGTCTCTGATCACCGTCGAAGGCGATAAAGCCTCGATGGAAGTGCCGGCGCCGTTCGCGGGTACCGTGAAAGAGATCAAGATCAACACCGGCGATAAAGTGTCCACCGGCTCCCTGATCATGATCTTCGAAGTGGCGGGCGCTGCGCCTGCTGCCGCACCTGCTCAGACTGCTGCTCCGGCGGCGGCTGCTCCAGCTGCGGCTGGCGGTGCGAAAGACGTTAACGTACCGGACATCGGCGGCGACGAAGTTGAAGTGACCGAAGTGATGGTAAAAGTCGGCGATAAAGTGGCTGCTGAGCAGTCCCTGATCACCGTCGAAGGCGACAAAGCGTCTATGGAAGTGCCGGCGCCGTTCGCGGGCACCGTCAAAGAGATCAAAATCAGCACCGGCGATAAAGTCAAAACCGGCTCCCTGATCATGGTCTTCGAAGTGGAAGGCGCTGCGCCTGCCGCCGCACCGGCTCAAGCGGCTGCGCCGGCACCGGCTGCAGCTCCGGCTCAGGCCGCTAAGCCTGCCGCGGCACCGGCTGCGAAAGCGGAAGGTCAAACCGAATTCGCTGAAAACGACGCTTACGTCCACGCCACTCCGCTGATTCGCCGTCTGGCGCGCGAGTTCGGCGTTAACCTGGCGAAAGTGAAAGGCACCGGCCGTAAAGGTCGTATCCTGCGCGAAGACGTTCAGGCTTACGTGAAAGACGCTGTTAAGCGTGCTGAATCCGCACCGGCGGCTGCCGCTGGCGGCGGTATCCCGGGCATGCTGCCATGGCCGAAGGTTGACTTCAGCAAGTTCGGCGAAATCGAAGAAGTGGAGCTGGGCCGTATCCAGAAAATTTCTGGTGCCAACCTGAGCCGTAACTGGGTCATGATCCCGCACGTTACCCACTTCGACAAAACCGATATCACCGATCTGGAAGCGTTCCGTAAGCAGCAGAACGCCGAAGCTGAGAAGCGTAAACTGGACGTGAAATTCACCCCGGTTGTCTTCATCATGAAAGCCGTGGCCGCTGCGCTTGAGCAGATGCCGCGCTTCAACAGCTCGCTCTCCGAAGATGGTCAGCGTCTGACACTGAAGAAATACATCAACATCGGTGTGGCGGTGGATACCCCGAACGGTCTGGTGGTTCCGGTCTTTAAAGACGTGAACAAGAAGAGCATCACCGAGCTGTCTCGTGAACTGACCACCATCTCGAAGAAAGCGCGCGATGGCAAACTGACGGCGGGCGAAATGCAGGGCGGTTGCTTCACCATCTCCAGCATCGGCGGCCTGGGTACCACCCACTTCGCGCCGATTGTTAATGCGCCGGAAGTGGCCATCCTCGGCGTGTCTAAGTCCGCGATGGAGCCGGTATGGAATGGTAAAGAGTTCGTGCCGCGTCTGATGCTGCCGATTTCTCTGTCCTTCGACCACCGCGTCATCGACGGTGCTGATGGTGCCCGCTTCATTACCATCATCAACAACACCTTGAGCGACATTCGCCGCCTGGTGATGTAATTGAAAAAGCCGGCCTGACGGCCGGCTTTTTTCTGATAACCTCAGGCTGTTTGGGATTATCAGCAACAAAGGACAAAATCGTTTGCCGTTTGTTGTTTAAAAATTGTTAACAATTTTGTAAAATACACGCGGATAGAACGTCCCGGTGGACTTGGGCGTAAAAATAATAGCGTCAGACCCGCCGGATATAAATTACAGAGGTCATGATGAGTACTGAAATCAAAACTCAGGTCGTGGTACTTGGGGCAGGTCCTGCAGGCTACTCTGCAGCCTTCCGTTGCGCTGATTTAGGTCTGGAAACCGTCATCGTAGAACGTTACAGCACCCTCGGTGGGGTGTGCCTGAACGTGGGTTGTATCCCTTCTAAAGCGCTGCTGCACGTGGCAAAAGTTATCGAAGAAGCGAAAGCGCTGGCCGAACACGGCATCGTTTTCGGCGAACCGAAAACTGACATTGACAAGATCCGCACCTGGAAAGAAAAAGTCATCACTCAGCTGACCGGTGGTCTGGCTGGCATGGCCAAAGGGCGTAAAGTGAAGGTGGTTAACGGTCTGGGTAAATTCACCGGCGCTAACACCCTGGAAGTGGAAGGCGAAAACGGCAAAACCGTGATCAACTTCGACAACGCCATCATCGCGGCGGGCTCCCGTCCGATTCAACTGCCATTTATTCCGCATGAAGATCCGCGCGTATGGGACTCCACCGACGCCCTGGAGCTGAAATCTGTGCCGAAACGCATGCTGGTCATGGGCGGCGGTATCATCGGTCTGGAAATGGGTACCGTATACCATGCGCTGGGTTCAGAGATCGACGTGGTTGAAATGTTCGACCAGGTCATCCCGGCTGCCGATAAAGATGTGGTGAAAGTCTTCACCAAACGCATCAGCAAGAAATTCAACCTGATGCTGGAAACCAAAGTGACTGCCGTTGAAGCAAAAGAAGACGGTATTTATGTTTCCATGGAAGGCAAAAAAGCGCCGGCGGAAGCACAGCGTTACGACGCCGTGCTGGTGGCTATCGGCCGCGTACCGAACGGTAAAAACCTCGACGCAGGCAAAGCGGGCGTGGAAGTTGACGATCGTGGCTTCATCCGCGTTGACAAACAAATGCGCACCAACGTGCCGCACATCTTTGCTATCGGCGATATCGTCGGTCAGCCGATGCTGGCGCACAAAGGCGTCCACGAAGGTCACGTTGCCGCAGAAGTTATCTCCGGCCTGAAGCACTACTTCGATCCGAAAGTGATCCCATCGATCGCCTACACCGAGCCAGAAGTGGCATGGGTCGGTCTGACCGAGAAAGAAGCGAAAGAGAAAGGCATCAGCTACGAAACCGCCACCTTCCCGTGGGCTGCTTCTGGCCGTGCTATCGCTTCCGACTGCGCAGACGGCATGACCAAACTGATCTTCGACAAAGAGACCCACCGTGTTATCGGCGGCGCGATTGTCGGCACCAACGGCGGCGAGCTGCTGGGTGAGATCGGCCTGGCTATCGAGATGGGCTGTGACGCTGAAGACATCGCGCTGACTATCCACGCTCACCCGACTCTGCACGAGTCTGTTGGCCTGGCGGCAGAAGTTTTCGAAGGCAGCATCACCGACCTGCCGAACGCCAAAGCGAAGAAAAAGTAACTTTTTCTTTCAGGCAAAAAGCATAAGCGGCTCCCGGAGCCGCTTTTTTTATGCCTGATGTTTAGAACTATGTCGCTATTCATAAACCGCTACACCTCATACATACTTTGTAAATAGTCACTCTGTAAACTTATAGGCAGTTAACGATATCAATGAGGTGTGTGATGAAACGCTTTTTAACCACAGCGCTGGTCGCAGCAGCGTGCTTATCCGGTGTCGCCTGCGCGGCTGACGCCACGATTCCGTGGGCGGATAACAGCGGTGGTACGGAAACGACCCATATTGCGGCGATGGGCCAGGATCTGAATGCTCAGCATCAGCAAGTGACCAAGACCAGTGAAGGAGTATGGGCGGCGAATTCCGGCAGCATCAGCGCTGACGAATCGGCATTGTCCAGTACGAAACCAGCCTTTGCCGGCGATCCGTCGCTGATGCCCCACCAGGGCTAAGTGAATGAAAACGCCCGGTTGCGTGTACGTAACCGGGCGTTTTTTTATGGGTTGACCTCCTGCCAGCCGGCGTCAGCGTCGGGGGCAAAGCGCGTTATCGCCTGGGCCTTTGCCGCGCTCTCTTCACCGAGATTGGCCTGATAAACGGTATCGTGCTGATCGATCATAAAGCTCATCACGCCGGTTTCCCCCCACGCCACCGGCCACGCCAGCAAGGCGACGCTCTGTTCATCTCTACCGGTGATAATGCGGAAGCGGTAGCCATGGTAGCCGCTGCCGGGAACCGTCGGGCTAAAGGCTGGCCCAAGCGGACTTGGCGCTTCGCCCGGCGAGGTGGGCCAGTACAGACCATCTTTTTTGCCTTCGCTACTGATGATTTTCTGCGCCCAGCGGTGGTTCAGTTGATAGTAATCCTGCTGGGCGTCAACGTAGGCATGCATGGCGGCTATCGCCGACAGTTCATTACGGCCGATAGCGCGGGTGAGGATCTCTTCTTCGCCAGCCGCCATATCAAAGCGCCAGCCCTGGGATGCTTTGACAATGGGGACTGGCAGCCGCCATGCTTCGCTACCGACGTCGAGCCAGGCTTTTTCACCCTGCTGCACAATCACATGTTTCACCTGCCAGTCGCGCTGGAAGCGGTCGACGGCAGTGGGGTCGATCCCGTCGGGGGGTAAAAAATGCTGCCAGTTATCGCCAAGCACTTCACTCAGCGCCGCGTCATTTTGCTGGCCGATCGCCTCGGCCAGCGCGCTTGCGGCCTGCTCGGGGGTGGCATACTGCTGCTGGGCGAAGGCGGCAAGCGGCGACAGCATTAACGTGAACAGGGCAATTGGTAATGGGTTTCTCATTCTGCTCATCCTCAGCGGCGGCGTAGTTCATGGTGTTCAGAAAGACGCTCTCTGGCGCCGTCGCGCTGCTCGCGGTTTACGCTGGAAAACTGACGACTCTGCCGTCCCCGTTCCTGCTGCGCTTGCCAGGAGGGGGCGCGGCTTTCGTTGCCGCTAAGGGCGCTGGCGCGCAGATGACTGACCGTCTGCTGACGCTGGGCTGGCGTGGCAGACTGGAGCTGCTGCCGGCGCTGTTGCTGCTGCGGTGTAGTATTCTGCTCGCGGCTCTTAATGGTTTCCCTACGCTGCTGTTGCTGCGGCGTCGGGTTTTTCAACTGCGCTTTCGCCGCGTCTCGACGCTGCTGGGTCGATGTCGGCTCGCTGTCGTAACCGCGGTAGTTGCTGCGCTGGGTGGCTTGTTTCAACTGCGCCGAGGCCGCCTGACGCTGGGCATCGCGCGAGGCGGTGTTTGCCGCCAGGTTGCCCGCCGTGGCGGTCGACGCGCTGCGCTGCTGAAGCTGGGTCATCGCCGCCTGGCGCTGCGCCTCACGATCGACCGGCGCATGCTGGGTGGCGCTCAGTCCGCCGGATACGTTGGTCTGATGAAAGCGCTGAGCGAGGGTATTATCGGGGTATGGCACGTGACCGCGATAGGCGGGGTTGTGCTGCCAGTTTACGCGGTCGCCCGGCAGGTTTTGTCCGGTAATGCGGTTAAAGTTATTCACATTGATATTGATGTTATCGCCGTTATGCGAGTAATCGCCGCGGTGGTAGTCGTCATCGTGATGGTGGTGGTCATCATCATCATCCCAGTCGATGCTGCTGAACAGCGCCCAGGTGGTCGCCACGCCCAGGCTGTAACCGAAGCCTTTGACGAAGCTATCGGTAAACTGCTCCCCGGGAGGCGGCGGCAGATAGACCGGAGGATAGGCGCTGTTCGGCCAGGTACCATAGACGGTGGAGGGGTTGTAGTTGGGAACATAGACCACCTGTGGATCGGTCGGTTCTATTTTTATGACCTGCGTCGGTGCGGGCGCCGTCGCGCTGGTCGTTGACGTTGTTACCGTGCTGCTTTTCGAGGTGGAGGCCGGCGCAGGCGCCGCTGCGGCGACAATCACTTTTTGCTGCGGCGTGGATTTCAGTGTCCCTGTCTGCTGGGCGATGGCACGCAGACGCTGCACCGAGTCCATCACATCATGCGGCTGGGCCAAAAACGCATTACCCAGATTTTCCACCCAGGGCGGATTCTCGCCCATCATCGCCAGCAGGGCCGGGAAAGCGACAAGCGATTTAACGCTGGGATCCCACGGCTGGCTGGCAACAGCCTGAACGGCGGGATCCCCTTTCATGGTGGGGTTATCCTGGGACCACTGCACCGCCTGCATGACGTTGTCCGGGTAGGTGGAGGCCATCAGCACCTGCGACAGCAGACTGTCCGGATAGAGCGCGATGGGGGCAACCCACTGATCAATCTGCGCCTGGGTGTAGGTGGTGGCTACCGGCTGCGCGGCGACTGGCTGTGTGGCTGGAGTGGGTGCCGGCGCAGCCTGCGCCGTCGGCTCAGTGACCGTCTCTGGAGTACGGCTTTGCACATAGAGTGTTCCCGCCGCCGCGAGTAAACCAGCGCTACAGAGCAGGGCGATAATATGGGGTTTGAACGGCAGTGACATAGAAGCTCCTGACCCAAAAAGTAACCCATCTCGCTAAAGTATCGGCGAAAACGGCGCGTTTGCTGAGTATAAGTAAGCGGTATGGCTTTTTATTGATGATTGTTGGGATCGGCCCATGGCGTTGTACGTGGAAAGGAATTTTTGTCGCGGGATTTGAACAGAAAGCCTGCAATATCCTGCCCTTAACGATTCAGCTAAATTTTAATGTTGCTTTTTTGTAAACAGATTAACACCTTTCAAAAATCCTGCTATGCTGCCGACGCGGTATCGGGCATTTACCCTACAAACTGCTGTCTCACAGGAGCGTGAAGAAAATCGCCCAGCCACTAAATCCTTCAAGATGCGTCAAGGCGGCAAACTGCCAATACCGAAGCAGATTGATTGAAGACGTGTAGGCCGCATTATGACAATGAGAAGCGAGGAGAACCGTCGTGCTAGAAGAATACCGTAAGCACGTAGCTGAGCGTGCCGCCATGGGGATTGTTGCCAAACCCTTAGATGCAACCCAAATGGCCGCGCTGGTAGAACTGCTGAAAAACCCGCCTGCGGGCGAAGAAGAATTCCTGTTAGACCTGCTGATTAATCGTGTACCGCCGGGCGTTGACGAAGCCGCCTATGTTAAAGCTGGATTCCTTGCCGCGATCGCCAAAGGCGAAGCGTCCTCCCCCCTGGTTACCCCTGAAAAAGCCGTTGAACTGCTGGGCACCATGCAGGGCGGTTACAATATCCACCCGCTGATCGATGCCCTGGACGACGCGAAACTGGCGCCGATCGCCGCGAAAGCGCTCTCCCATACCCTGCTGATGTTCGATAACTTCTACGACGTGGAAGAGAAAGCGAAAGCAGGTAACGAGCACGCAAAACAGGTCATGCAATCCTGGGCCGACGCTGAGTGGTTCCTGAACCGCCCGCAGCTGGCAGAGAAAATCACCGTTACCGTTTTTAAGGTGACTGGCGAAACGAACACCGATGACCTGTCTCCGGCGCCGGATGCCTGGTCGCGTCCGGATATCCCGCTGCACGCCCTGGCGATGCTGAAAAACGCCCGCGAAGGCATTGAACCGGATCAGCCGGGCGTGGTTGGCCCGATCAAACAGATCGAAGCCCTGCAGCAGAAAGGCTACCCGCTGGCCTACGTTGGCGACGTGGTCGGGACCGGCTCTTCACGTAAATCGGCCACCAACTCGGTGCTGTGGTTTATGGGCGACGATATCCCGAACGTGCCGAACAAGCGTGGCGGCGGCCTGTGCCTGGGCGGCAAAATCGCGCCAATCTTCTTCAACACCATGGAAGATGCAGGCGCGCTGCCTATCGAAGTGGATGTGTCAAACCTGAACATGGGCGACGTGATTGACGTTTACCCGTTCAAAGGCGAAGTGCGTAACCACGAAACCAACGAACTGCTGGCCAGCTTCGAGCTGAAAACCGATGTGCTGATCGATGAAGTGCGCGCCGGCGGCCGTATCCCGCTGATCATTGGTCGCGGTTTGACTACCAAAGCGCGCGAAGCGCTGGGTCTGCCGCACAGCGATGTCTTCCGTCAGGCGAAAGACGTGGCGGAAAGCACCCGCGGCTTCTCTCTGGCGCAGAAAATGGTTGGCCGCGCCTGCGGCGTTGCCGGTATCCGTCCGGGCGCCTACTGCGAGCCGAAAATGACCTCCGTCGGTTCTCAGGACACCACCGGTCCAATGACCCGTGATGAACTGAAAGACCTGGCGTGCCTGGGCTTCTCCGCTGACCTGGTGATGCAGTCCTTCTGCCACACCGCGGCCTATCCGAAGCCGGTTGACGTCACCACGCACCATACTCTGCCGGACTTCATTATGAACCGCGGCGGCGTCTCGCTGCGTCCGGGCGATGGCGTTATCCACTCCTGGCTGAACCGCATGCTGCTGCCGGATACCGTGGGTACCGGCGGCGACTCCCATACCCGTTTCCCCATCGGGATCTCCTTCCCGGCGGGCTCTGGTCTGGTGGCCTTCGCCGCCGCGACCGGCGTGATGCCGCTGGATATGCCGGAATCGGTGCTGGTGCGTTTCAAAGGTAAAATGCAGCCGGGGATTACGCTGCGCGACCTGGTTCACGCTATCCCGCTGTACGCCATCAAGCAGGGCCTGCTGACCGTTGAGAAGAAAGGTAAGAAAAACATCTTCTCTGGCCGCATCCTTGAGATTGAAGGCCTGCCGGATCTGAAAGTGGAGCAGGCGTTCGAGCTGACCGATGCCTCTGCTGAACGTTCTGCTGCAGGTTGCACCATCAAGCTGAACAAAGAGCCGATCGTTGAGTATCTGAACTCCAACATCGTCCTGCTGAAGTGGATGATTGCCGAAGGCTACGGCGATCGCCGCACTCTGGAGCGTCGTATTCAGGGTATGGAAAAATGGCTGGCGGATCCGCAGCTGCTGGAAGCCGATGCTGACGCGGAATACGCGGCAGTAATCGACATCGATTTGGCGGATATCAAAGAGCCGATTCTGTGCGCGCCGAACGATCCGGACGATGCCCGCCTGCTGTCTGACGTACAGGGCGAGAAAATCGACGAAGTGTTCATCGGCTCCTGCATGACCAACATCGGCCACTTCCGTGCCGCCGGTAAGCTGCTGGACAGCCACAAAGGCCAGTTGCCGACTCGCCTGTGGGTGGCGCCGCCAACCCGTATGGACGCCGCGCAGCTGACCGAAGAAGGTTACTACAGCGTATTTGGTAAGAGCGGGGCGCGTATCGAAATCCCTGGCTGTTCCCTGTGTATGGGTAACCAGGCGCGCGTCGCCGACGGTGCGACGGTGGTTTCCACCTCTACCCGTAACTTCCCGAACCGTTTAGGTACCGGCGCTAACGTCTATCTGGCCTCTGCCGAGCTGGCAGCGGTGGCTTCTCTGCTTGGTAAACTGCCGACGCCGGAAGAGTACCAGACCTTCGTGGCGCAGGTGGATAAGACAGCGGAAGATACCTATCGCTATCTGAACTTCAACCAGCTGGATCAGTACACTGAAAAAGCTGACGGCGTGATCTTCCAGACCGCGGTGTAAAACCAATCGGTCAGCCTGGCTGACCGTTTGGCTACAAACTCCCCAATGCCCGGTGAACATTGCATCACCGGGCATTTTTATTTCCAAACCTCCTGCCTGTTACGCTTTTTTTCTTTCGGTCTGCTGCGATAATTACTCCATGGGTACAGTGCAGCGGTGACGCATTGCCCTTGCAGAGGAAAAGACGATGGACTACGAATTTCTGCGCGATATTACCGGAGTGGTAAAGGTGCGAATGTCGATGGATCACGAGGCGATTGGCCACTGGTTCAACGAGGAGGTGAAAGACAATCTTGCTCTGCTTGACGAAGTGGAGCAGGCTGCGCGCACCGTGAAAGGCAGTGAACGTTCCTGGCAGCGTGCCGGACATGAATATACGCTGTGGCTGGATGGTGAAGAGGTGATGATCCGCGCCAATCAGCTGGAATTTTCCGGCGACGAAATCGAGGAGGGGATGAGCTACTACGATGAAGAAAGCCTCTCTCTGTGCGGCATTGAGGATTTCCTGCAGGTAGTTGCCGCCTATCGTGAGTTTATGCAGCAGCGTTGATGACTTATTTTGCGCCGGGCTGCGGAAAAGCGTAGCCTTGCTAAGCGTCGCGTGCGCAGGGCACATCCCCGGGTCGCGACGAGTACCTTGCCCCGGCTACCAGCCGGCGCAGAACCCAGGCCCGGCAAGCACAAGCGCCGCCGGGCATTTGAGGCATTACACGGCAGGAATATTGCGGCCGTAGTAAATCTCGCGCATCTCTTTCCACAGCAGGTCGGTAATGACCTTGCGCTCTTCAGCGGTCAACTCTTCCGGTCGGGTATGGAACATGTAGTGCTTAAGGTCGAACTCCTTGAGCAACATTTTGGTATGGAAGATATTTTCCTGATAAACGTTGACGTCGACCATGTCATACAGCGACTTCATATCGTCAGACATAAAGTTCTGAATTGAGTTGATTTCATGATCGATAAAATGCTTCATCCCATTGATGTCGCGGGTAAAGCCGCGCACGCGGTAGTCAATGGTTACAATGTCCGATTCCAGCTGGTGGATCAGATAGTTCAGCGCTTTGAGCGGTGAAATAACCCCGCAGGTAGAGACTTCGATATCGGCGCGGAAGGTGCACAGGCCGCCTTCCGGGTGGCTCTCCGGATAGGTATGCACGCAGATATGGCTTTTATCGAGATGGGCGACCACGGTTTCAGGCAGCGGGCCGGGGTGTTCGGTCTGGTCGATAAGCCGCGGGTCGACGGGCTCTTCGCTTACCAGAATGGTCACGCTGGCGCCCTGGGGTTCATAATCCTGGCGGGCGATATTCAGGATATTAGCGCCAATAATAGAGCAGGTTTCGCTCAGGATCTCTGTCAGGCGATTGGCATTATAAAGTTCGTCGATATAGGCGATGTAGCCGTCGCGCTCTTCTGCCGTTTTGGCGTAACAGATATCGTAGATACAAAAACTCAGGCTTTTGGTCAGGTTGTTAAAGCCGTGCAGCTTCAATTTTTTCAATTTAGTTCACCCCCTTATTTCGCTTCACGGTGCGGACAGAGCATCATGCAGATATTGTGGTAAGGCGAAGGCCGCCGTATGGATTGCCGGATTGTAGTAACGGCAGGTCAGGTTGGCTTTGTGAAAGCGCGCCTGAATGATTTCGCTGGAAAGATGGCGCAGCGCCTCGTTGTCGCTCGCCCAGGCAAAGGTCATTATCCCGCCGTAATAGGTCGGAATCGCCGCCTGGTAGAAGCTGACGTCGCGAAAATAGTGGCTCAGTTTGCGATGGCTACCGACCGCTTCATCCTGCTGCAGGAAGCAGACGCCGTTCTGCGCAACGAAAATCCCTCCCGGATTCAGGCAGCGTTTGCAGCCTTCATAAAAAGCCGAGGTGAAGAGGCTTTCCCCCGGGCCAATAGGGTCGGTACAGTCCGAAATGATCACATCAAACGTTTGCGTCGTCTGGTTAACAAAATTGACGCCATCATCAATTACCAGCGTAAAGCGCGGATCGTCATAGGCGCCGGCGCTATGGTTGGGCAGGTACTGGCGGCAGAATGAGACCACCCCGGCGTCGATTTCCACCATGGTGATGCTTTCGATGCTGCGATGACGAGAGACTTCGCGCAGCATCGCGCCATCGCCGCCGCCGATGATCAGGACATGCTTGGCGTTGCCGTGAGCCAGCAGCGGCACGTGGGTCATCATTTCGTGATAGATAAACTCATCGCGTTCGGTGGTTTGCACGACGCCATCCAGCGCCATCACCCGGCCAAAGGCGCGGTTGTCAAAGATGATCAGATCCTGATGATCGGTTTTTTCGTGGTACAGCACGTTATCAACGCTAAAGTACTGACCAAAATGGTCATGCAGCGTTTCATGCCACAGTGGATTATCGGCCACGGTGAGGCTCCTCCTTCGTTAACATCTGTTACACCCGTAAAACGAGTGCAACATCATAGACAACTATAGATGAGGATGCACGGCGGTTATTGCAGCAATGCGGCAGGAATAACAGCACCGCCCGGAGAGGGCGGTGGGGAGACAGGGCTATTTTGCCGGCGCGGGTTGGCTATCCACTATCCGCACGGAATAGACCATGGTGGCGCCTGGGGGGATCTTCGGTGGCAACCCTTTACTGCCATAGGCTTTGTCGGGCGGGACGACCAGCGTCACGGAGCCGTGGTTCTGCAGGCGCTTCAGCGGCCCGCGAAATACCGGGGGATAGGCATCCAGTTTCTGGGTAAGCGCCTGATCTTTCGTCTCCATATCATTGATCACCGTTCCGTCCGTCAGCATCTCTTTGATCACCACGGTCACCAGATCGTTGCCGCTAATTTTTCCTTTACCCGGGTAATCGATACGGCTGTAGACGCCCTCTTTGAAGACCACACCTTTTTTGCGCGCAAACGCCTGCTGGTATTTCTGACCGGCGCTGATGTTTTTCTGCTCGATTTTATTCAGGTTCTGGAAAACCTGCTGTGAAATGTCAAACAGCGCTTTGTTACGCTCCTGTTCGCCGAGGCGAAGCTGGCCGCTGAAAGCATCTTCGATGCCCTGCAGCACCAGGCCAGCGTCGACGTTAACCCCCTGAGTGCGACGAGTCGTGAGGACATTAAGCGCCTCTGTACCCATCGAGGCGCCGATGGCGTAAGCCTGCTGTTCACCTGGCGCGCTGAGTTTGGCGGCGGTTTTGCCGGTGGTATTTCTCGGCGGGACCGTCAGCTGCGTCCGCAGCAGCTGGATTTCATCCTCTTTCATCCGCAGCTGGGCGTTATCTTTGTCCGCCTGCAGGCGATAGGCCGCCACTATGGCCGCCATCTCGGGGGGCTCATCTTTTGCCGCCACGGCGGCATCGGCGCGGCTCGATGGCGCTTTCTCCGCTGCGGCGAGCCGGTTAGCCAGAGACTGCTTATCGGCGTTAAGGGCTTTGATCTGGTCGAGGGCGGTCTGCTTCTCTTTTTCCGCCGCCGCCAGCCGGTTAGCCAGCGACTGCTTATCGGCGTTAAGGGTTTTGACCTGGTCGAGGGCGGTCTGCTTCTCTTTTTCCGTCGCCGCCAGCCGGTTGACCAGCGGCTGTTTGTCGGCGTTAAGGGTTTTGACCTGGTCGAGGGTGGTCTGCTGCGCCTTCTCTGCCGCGGCGAGCCGGTTAGCCAGCGTCTGCTTATCTGTATTCAGAGCGGTGAGGCTGGCGCTGAGCCGTTTATTTTCAGCTGCGGCTTGCTGAAGCTGTGACGTTAATTGTTGGATCTGCTTCAGCGCGGCGGCCTGACTTTGCTGCAGAGTCGTATTCTGGACTGCGCCTTCTTTTTTAATTAACGCCTCATTTTTCGCGGTGGCGGCGGTTAAGGCGATCTGTAATTCTTTTATTTTGTTATTTAAGGCCGCTTGCTCATTCGCGATGGAGGTTTCTGTGGCCGGAGTGTTAGCAAGCTGTTTTTTTAATTGCTGAATAGTTTTATTTTTTTGCTCAATCGTCGCCTGCTGGCTGACGATTCTTTTTTGCAATTGCGCGGTATTAGGCGTCTTTTTTTTATTATCCGCATTTTGACGATCGCCTGACGTTTGCTTTGCGGTTGCAGCATCGCTTTTTTCATGCGCCTGGGTTTGCTGCTGGGCGTAGTCAAGAAACGCCGGCGCGGCGCCGGCGAAGAACGGTGTTGAAAGCGCCAGCGCCGCGACGAGCATCAGCAGGGGCGCGTTGAGGGTCAGCGTGGCGGCTCTGTTCATGGCTGTTTGCTTTCACCCCGCTGTACCAGGCTATCGATCAGCGTTTTCTGGATATCGGCGCATAGTTTGATGGATTTAAACTGATACATGGAGTCAATGCCAAGCCGGGTGGGATCCGCCACTTTCTCGCGCACGCTGTTGTATTGTGATGCCGCACGCACTAAGGCGTTGAAGTCATTGCTGAGTTTGGTTGCCTGCTGTGGGTTAACCTCTTTTAGCGAGTCCAGCGCCTGTCGGCAGGATTCAATGCGCGCTTGTTCGCTAGCCGCGCGCTCCTGCTCTGCCTGCTGCTGTGACGTTAGCGGAGTGGTGAGCGGTTTTACCTGCTGGCGAGAGGCGGTATTGCTACAGCCGGCTAATAACATAGCGGCGAGTGGAATAATACGAAGAGTCAGCGAGATATTCACAATTTCAGTCCATGAAGTAGATATATTTTCAACGGATTCTAAAAGGGTGGTTTTTATTTTGCAATATATCACTAGGGATATTTTATTGTTTTTTTTCTGGAAAGGCTGTTAGTACGGGTTTAATTTATTTATTGGATTGATGTATTGCGATATATATAAGGTTTATTTTATATAAAATAATAATGGTAAATATTAGAGGCGGGTGAGGAGGGGAAAAGCGCGGCGCGTTGCCGCCCGCGCGGGAAATTATTTGACGTAAGCCAGCAGGCTAAGTGAATCGCGGGCCAGCGCTTTACATTTTTTCGCCGTCGGAAGGTTAATGCCGCTGAGATCGCGATAGCTGTCTTCGCCAAGCGCTTTCATGTTGTAGCTGTCGTAGTTGCTCAGGTCCCACTGGTTCTGTTGGGCAAAGAACACCAGAGCGCGCCGGATCTGTGTGTTGGGCAGGTTCTGGTAGCCACAGTCATTTTTCAGAAACACAAAAACCGCGGTTAAATCAGCCATGTCTTCCGCTTCGGATTCGCTGAGCGCGTAGCTGTTGGCGGAGAGAGTAAGCAGGCTGCCGAGTACCATTGTTCTGAAAAGCGTCTTCATTTTTTCTACCGTTAGATCACCGACGCTTCAAATTAGCATACTTCTTTACACAGCGCCGATCTTTATTCTCACTCTTCTGCTTGACCTTCCCGTTACGGTAGGGTTTAAGCTCAAATATTCGCCCGCAGAATAAAAGGATGTGAATATGCAACGTCGAGACTTCCTCAAACTGACCGCCGCGGTCAGCATGGCCAGCGCGTTACCGCTTTGGAGCCGTGCGGTCTTTGCAGCCAGTCGCCCGGCCCTGCCGGTACCGTCGCTGTTGACGGCCGATGCGCGCAACCGTATCGCGCTGACCATCCAGGCGGGCAAAACGCAATTTGGCGGGATGAACGCCACCACATGGGGGTATAACGGCTCGCTGCTGGGGCCCGCGCTGCAGCTGACGCAGGGGAAGACCATCACGGTGGACATTACTAACCAGCTGGCAGAAGAGACCACGCTGCACTGGCATGGTCTGGAGGTCCCGGGCGAGGTCGACGGGGGACCGCAGGGGGTTATCGCCCCGGGCTCCACTCGGACGGTGAGCTTCACGCCAACGCAACGGGCGGCCACCTGCTGGTTTCACCCCCATCAGCACGGGACCACCGGTCGGCAGGTGGCGATGGGGCTGGCGGGGCTGGTGCTGATCGAGGATGAAGAGAGCGGACGCCTGCTGTTGCCGAAGCAGTGGGGAATCGATGATGTACCGGTTATCGTACAGGACAAGAAGTTTACCGCCGCTGGCGAAATTGATTATCAGCTGGATGTCATGAGCGCCGCCGTCGGCTGGTTTGGCGATACGCTGTTGACCAATGGCGCTCTCTATCCTGAACATGCCGCCCCGCGCGGCTGGCTACGTCTGCGCTTGCTGAACGGCTGTAATGCCCGTTCCCTCAATTTTGCGACCAGTGATAAGCGCCCGCTGTACGTGGTGGCCAGCGACGGCGGTCTGCTGGCGGAGCCGGTGAAGGTCAATGAACTGCCGGTCTTGATGGGGGAGCGTTTTGAGGTGCTGGTGGACACCAGCGACGGTAAACCTTTTGATCTGGTGACCCTGCCGGTGAGCCAGATGGGCATGGCCATTGCGCCTTTCGATAAACCACAGCCGGTACTGCGCGTCCAGCCGCTGGTTATTCCTGCCTCCGGTAAGCTGCTGGATACCCTGGCCGCTCTGCCGGCGCTACCGTCCCTGACGGGGCTGACGCAGCGTCAGCTCCAGCTGTCGATGGATCCGATGCTTGACAGGATGGGCATGCAGGCGCTGATGGAGAAATATGGCGATCAGGCGATGGCCGGAATGGATCACGGCATGATGGGGCACGGCGGGATGGGCGACATGGGGAGTATGCACCACGGCGACATGAGCAACATGAACCACGGGTCCGGCATGAATCATGGTATGTCGTCGGCTAAGGGGTTTGATTTCCATAACGCCAACCGCATCAACGGCAAAGCCTTCGACATGAATGTGCCGATGTTTGCCGCCGCCAGAGGAGAGTATGAACGCTGGGTCATCTCCGGCAAGGGCGACATGATGCTGCATCCGTTCCACATTCACGGCACCCAGTTCCGCATCCTTAGCGAAAACGGCAAGCCGCCAGCGGCGCATCGTAGCGGCTGGAAAGACACCGTTCGTGTGGAAGGGGACGTGAGTGAAGTATTAGTGAAGTTTGATCATCCGGCGCCGAAGGAGTTTGCCTATATGGCCCACTGCCACCTGCTGGAACATGAAGACACCGGGATGATGTTGGGATTCACGGTATAGGGCGGTATAGCCCTGGCGCGTGGAAATAGGGGATAAAGACAAAAAAAACGGCAACTTTCGTTGCCGTTTTGCGTTTTATTTCGCCTCATCCGGGAGCGCATAGGCGACGATATAATCGCCCATTTTTGTACCAAACGAGCCGTGACCGCCGGCAGAGATGACAACATACTGTTTGCCATTCACTTCGTAAGTCATCGGAGTCGCCTGGCCGCCGGCTGGCAGACGGGCTTCCCACAGTTTCTCACCATTGCTCATATTGTACGCGCGCAGGTAGTTATCCGCGGTCGCGCCGATGAACAGGACGTTACCCGCCGTGGAGATCGGCCCACCCAGCATCGGCATACCCATGGTGAACGGCAGTTTAACCGGCATCGGGAACGGCAGGCTATCCTGCGGAGTACCGATACGTTTTTTCCATACCACTTCGTTGGTTTTCAGATCCAGCGCGGAGATATAGCCCCATGCCGGCTGTTTGCACGGCAGGCCGAACGGCGACAGGAACGGGTTCAGGGTGACGCCGTAAGGGACTCCGTACTGCGGCTGCACGCCGGACTCGGTGCCTGAGCCTTTCGCATCTTTCGGCGGTTCCATTGGGTTGCCCGGGCCGCGTGGGATCAGTTTAGAGACGAACGGCAGCGCCATTGGGTTGGCGATAGCCACCTGACGGTTCGGATCGACGGAGATACCGCCCCATTCAAACATCCCCAGGTTACCCGGGAAGACGAGGGTGCCCTGCTCAGACGGCGGGGTAAAGATACCTTCATAGCGCATCTGGTGGAAAATCACGCGGCACACCAGCTGGTCGAACATGGTGGCGCCCCACATGTCCGCCCCGGTCAGATCTTTCTTCGGACGGAAGCTCAGATCGGAGAAGGGCTGAGTTTTGGCCACATAATCGCCTTTGGCGGCGCCCTGCGGGACCGGTTTTTCCGGGGCCGGGACCACCAGCTCGCCGTTACGACGATCCAGCACGAAGATGTTGCCGGTTTTCGCCGGAGCATAGATGACCGGCACGGTTTTGCCATTGACTTCAATGTCAGCCAGCGTCGGCTGAGAAGGCATGTCCATATCCCACAGGTCGTGGTGGACGGTCTGGTAGCTCCAGGCCAGTTTACCGGTGGTGGCGTTCAGCGCGACAATCGAGCTGGCATAGCGCTCTTGCTCCGGCGTGCGGTTGCCGCCCCAGATATCCGGAGTGGTCACGCCCATCGGCAGATAGACCAGATCCAGTTTGGCGTCGTAGGCGGCAGGCGCCCAGGAGTTCGGTGAGTTGAGCGTGAAGTGATGCTCATCGCCTGGGATGGCGTTCGGATCTTTCGCGCCTGGATCGAAGGCCCACAGCAGTTTCCCGGTATTCACATCAAAACCGCGGATCACGCCTGACGGCTCACGGGTAGAGAAGTTATCGGTGACTGCGCCGGCAATCACGATGGTCTTATCGGTGATAATCGGCGGGGAAGTGGGTTCATACATGCCCGGCGTGGTCACTGGCATGTTGGTCTGCAGGTTGAGAATACCTTTGTTGGCAAAGGTTTCGCACAGCTTACCGTTGTCGGCGTTTACTGCGAACAGGCGACCATCGTTCACCGGCAGGATAATGCGGCGCGGACAGTCGGCCACGACGTCAGCAGGGGCGTTATCCGCTTTCGCTTCGTGATACGAGACACCGCGGCAGGTGACGTGCTGGAATGACGGGTCGGCGTTCAGCTGCGGGTCAAAATGCCATTTCTCTTTACCGGTGGCGGCGTCAAGCGCGAACAGGCGCTGATGGGCGGTACACAGGAAGAGCGTGTCGCCGACTTTAATCGGTGTCACTTCGTTAGTGATTTCACCCGGATCGTTCGGCTGTTTCAGGTCGCCGGTGCGGAACACCCAGGCTTCCTTCAGGTTCTTCACGTTGTCGGCGTTAATCTGCTTCAGCGGGGAGAAGCGCTGACCTTCCTGGTTGCGGCCATAGGCCGGCCAGTCGCCGTCGGCAACGTTGGAGATCGGCGCGGCCGGGGTGGCGTCGGCGCTCAGGGTGCCGTTGATCTCCTGCGGGTCGTTAAAACCAGCCCAGGTCAGCATGCCGCCGCTGATCAGCAGGGCGACGACCAGCGCGCCTACGGCGCCAGCGGAAGGCACCGGCAGACGACGCCAGACAAAAGGCAGGATCAGCCAGATACCAAAGAAGACGAGGATGTCGCTACGCGGCGTCAGCGCCCAGAAGTCGAAGCCGACTTCCCAGACGCCCCAGATCATGGTCGCCAGCAGCAGTGCGGCGTACAGCCACAGCGCAGCGCGCTTGCCGCGCAGCAGCATCACGGTCACGCCCAGCATCACCAGACCGGCGATGGGATAGTACCAGGAGCCGCCAAGCACGACCAGCCATGCTCCGCCGATTAAAAGATACAGGCCGCAGAACGCTGCAAATAGCGCAGTCAGCGTCACCAGGAGCCTTGATTGTTGAGACTTTGTTTCAGCCATAGAAAGTTACTCATGTGTTTGTTAATTTTTTAACTGCAATTAATTATAGGATTTAACAAGTGTGATCGGAATCACAAATATGGCTTTATTAATCCCTGCACCGCAGATTTCTTTTTGCTGGTATACTGGATGGCTTGCCGGTCATCGTCGGGGCGAAAGCAGCGGCTTTGATGATTTATATTTAGAATCAAATGGTTAGTCTTATGAAACATACTGTAGAAGTGATGATCCCGGAATCCGAGATCAAAGCGCGCATCGCGGAACTGGGTCGTCAAATCAACGAACATTATCAGGACAGCGGCAGCGAAATGGTGCTGGTGGGGCTGCTGCGCGGCTCGTTTATGTTCATGGCCGACCTGTGCCGTGAAGTGCAGGTGCCGCATGAAGTTGATTTTATGACCGCCTCGAGCTACGGCAGCGGCATGTCCACCACCCGTGATGTGAAAATCCTCAAAGATCTGGACGAAGACATCCGTGGTAAAGACGTACTGATCGTGGAAGACATCATCGACTCCGGCAATACCCTGTCTAAAGTGCGTGAGATCCTCAGCCTGCGCGAGCCGAAGTCGCTGGCCATTTGTACGCTGCTGGATAAACCAAGCCGCCGTGAAGTGAATGTCCCGGTTGAGTTCGTCGGTTTCGCCATTCCGGACGAGTTCGTGGTGGGCTACGGTATCGACTACGCTCAGCGCTACCGCCATCTGCCGTATATCGGCAAAGTCACCCTGCTGGACGAGTAAGGGAATATTCCACTCAGGCGCGCGCCGCTCGCGCCTGAGCGGCTAAGTCTGAAGGCTATTTGTGGTTGATGTGCTTGATCTTGAGGTTGGAGATCCCGTGGCGATAGCGCTGTTCGAGGGTTTCCCTGCTCACGGCGGTCACATCCAGATCGCGCAGCAGTCCGTCGTGAATACCGTATGCCCAGCCGTGGATGGTGACTTTCTGTCCGCGCTTCCACGCCGATTGCATAATCGTCGAATGTCCCAGGTTGTATACCTGCTCCATCACGTTCAGTTCACAAAGGGTATCCAGACGGCGCTCCTCCGGCATTTCCCCCAGCAGCGAGCTGTGTTTAAACCAGATATCGCGGATATGCAGCAGCCAGTTGTCGATGAGCCCCAGCTCCGGGTTCTCCACCGCCGCCTGCACGCCGCCGCAGCCGTAGTGGCCGCAGATAATGATGTGCTCAACTTCAAGGACATCGACGGCATACTGTACCACCGACAGGCAGTTGAGGTCGGTGTGGATCACCAGATTCGCCACGTTACGATGCACAAACAGTTCGCCTGGCTCCAGGCCGGTGAGTCGCTCAGCGGGAACGCGGCTGTCAGAACAGCCAATCCACAGGAAGCGCGGTTTCTGCGTTTGCGACAGTTTCTCAAAAAAGCCGGGGTCCTCTTCCACCAGCATTTTTGACCATAGTGCATTGTTGCTGATGAGTGTATCTATATCATTCATGGACGTTATCGGCCTGTAACCAAGTAAGTGCGTTGCGCTAATATAGGGTAAGCTCACCTTTTTTAAAACCATCTTAACCCGTGATACTTCAGGCTGCAGATGCGCTGGCCGCGACAGTACAGCGCAAACGTCAGTCAGGCGGGTTAATGACGTGTCATGACACGAGAAGAGATATTTAATGACCATTGCTCTGGAATTAAAACAGCTCAAAAAAACCTACCCCGGCGGGGTTCAGGCACTGCGGGGAATCGACCTGCAGGTTGAAGCGGGGGATTTCTATGCCCTGCTGGGCCCGAACGGGGCGGGAAAATCCACGACGATCGGCATCATCAGCTCGCTGGTGAACAAAACCTCCGGTCAGGTCAATGTCTTTGGCTACGATCTGGAGAAAGATGTCGTCAACGCCAAGCGCCAGCTTGGCCTGGTGCCGCAGGAGTTTAACTTTAACCCGTTCGAGACCGTGCAGCAGATCGTCGTTAACCAGGCGGGCTACTACGGCGTTGAGCGTAAAGAAGCCATCGCCCGCAGCGAAAAGTACTTAAAACAGCTCGATCTATGGGAAAAACGCAGTGAACGCGCGCGGATGCTCTCCGGCGGGATGAAGCGCCGCCTGATGATCGCTCGCGCGTTGATGCATGAGCCGAAGCTGCTGATCCTCGACGAGCCGACCGCCGGCGTCGATATCGAACTCCGCCGCTCGATGTGGGGCTTCCTCAAGGATCTCAACGATCGAGGAACCACCATTATTCTGACCACCCACTATCTCGAAGAGGCCGAAATGCTGTGCCGCAACATCGGCATCATCCAGCACGGTACCCTGGTGGAAAATACCTCGATGAAAGCGCTGCTGTCGAAGCTGAAGTCAGAGACCTTTATTCTCGACCTCGCGCCAAAAAGCCCGGTGCCGAAGCTCGAGGGCTACCAGTATCAGCTGGTCGATACCTCGACGCTGGAAGTGGAGGTCCTGCGCGAGCAGGGGATTAACAGCGTCTTCGCGCAGCTGAGCGCCCAGGGGGTGCAGGTACTGAGTATGCGTAACAAAGCCAACCGTCTGGAAGAGCTGTTTGTCACCCTGGTGCATGAGCGAAAAGGAGAGTCAGCATGATGCAGCTTTATTGGGTCGCGCTGAAAAGCATCTGGACCAAAGAGATCCACCGTTTTATGCGCATCTGGGTGCAGACGCTGGTGCCGCCGGTGATCACCATGACCCTGTACTTCGTGATTTTCGGCAACCTGATCGGCTCGCGCATCGGCGAGATGCATGGCTTTACCTATATGCAGTTTATCGTGCCGGGCCTGATCATGATGGCGGTGATCACCAACGCTTACGCCAACGTCGCCTCGTCGTTCTTCAGCGCCAAGTTTCAGCGCAACATTGAGGAGCTGCTGGTGGCACCGGTGCCGACGCACGTGATTATCGCCGGCTATGTGGGCGGCGGGGTGGCGCGCGGGCTGTGCGTGGGCATCCTGGTGACCGCGGTGTCGCTGTTCTTTGTGCCGTTCCAGGTTCACTCCTGGCTGTTTGTCGCCCTGACGCTGCTCCTTACCGCGGTGCTGTTCTCGCTGGCCGGGCTGCTGAACGCGGTGTTTGCCAAGACCTTCGATGACATCAGCCTGATCCCGACCTTTGTGCTGACGCCGCTGACCTATCTCGGCGGGGTGTTCTACTCGCTGACCCTGCTGCCGCCGTTCTGGCAGGGGCTGTCGCATCTGAACCCCATCGTCTACATGATCAGCGGTTTCCGCTTCGGCTTCCTCGGTATCAACGATGTGCCGCTGGTGACCACCTTTGCGGTGCTGGTGGTCTTCATCGTCGCCTTCTATCTCCTCTGCTGGTCGTTAATCCAGCGCGGCCGCGGCCTGCGTAGCTGATACTCATCACGGTTTAGCGCTTCCGGACGCCAATACGCGAAGCGCTAACCGCTTATCTTTGACCGCCATCACCGATACGCCATCTTCCCCTTGCTACATTGTTGGCTGGCTAAGGAGGGAAGCATGCTTGGTTGGGTCATTACCTGCCACGATGAGCTGGCGCAGGAGATGCTGGATCGTCTTGAACAAAAATTTGGTCCACTGGCCCAGTGCCGGGCGGTCAATTACTGGCGCAATCTCAGCAGCAATATGTTGAGCCGGATGATGTGCGATGCGCTGCATGCCACCGACTCCGGGGACGGGGTCATTTTCCTTACCGACAGAACCGGCGCGGCGCCTTATCGGGCCGCGGCGCTGATGAGCCACAAACATACCCACTGCGAAGTGATCTCCGGCGTCAGCTATTCATTACTTGAGCGAATGTATCTGCTGCGGAATACGTTAAGCAGCGAGGCGTTTCGCCAGGCTATCGTCAGCGCGGGCGGTCCGATGGTGAGCAGCCTGTGGCATCAGCAGCAGAAGAACCCCCCGTTCCGGTTGCGTCATGATACCTTTGGAAATTAAGCAGCGGGACAGATGCCGCTTTTGTTACAATAACCGCCGTTGATGGTTTACCGGTTCGATGCGCATGCTTGCCCGATTTTTTACTCTGCTTCTTTTACTGACCTCACTCAGCGCCTCCGCCAGTCTGCTTAGCCAGCAGGGCAAGCCTGTGCGCTATATGCAAACCACCGAAGACGCGGTTATCTGGGCGCAGGTGGGGAACCATGTGGTCAGCGTCGGCAATGTGCGTGCCGGGCAAATCCTCGCGGTTGTCCCGACGGCGGCTGATTACTATGAGTTTCGCTTCGGCTTCGGCACCGGGTTTATTGACAAGGGCCATCTGGAGCCAGTGCAGGGTAAGCAGCGGGTGGAGGACCGTCTTGGGGATCTCAATAAGCCGCTGAGTAACCAGAATTTACTCACCTGGAAAGATACGCCGCTCTATGACGCTCCCTCTGTGAGTAGCGCGCCGTTCGGCACGCTGGCCAATAATCTGCGCTATCCGATCCTCAGCAAGCTGAAGGACCGGCTCAATCAGACCTGGTTTCAGATCCGCATTGGCGACCGGCTGGCGTGGGTCAGCAGTCTGGATGCGCAGGAGGATAACGGGATCCCCGTGCTGACCTATCACCATATTCTGCGTGACGAAGAGAACACCCGTTTCCGCCATACCTCGACCACCACCTCGGTACGCGCCTTTAATAACCAGATGACCTGGCTGCGGGATCAGGGTTATACCACGCTGACCCTCTATCAGCTGGAAGGCTACGTGCGCAATAAAATCAACCTTCCGGCGCGGGCAGTCGCCATCACCTTCGATGACGGCTTGAAATCGGTAAATCGCTACGCCTATCCGGTGCTGAAACAGTATGGCTTCCACGCCACCGCCTTTATTATTTCATCG
The DNA here is from genome assembly GCF_040064295.1 of Klebsiella sp. JB_Kp031. Taxonomy (NCBI): domain Bacteria; kingdom Pseudomonadati; phylum Pseudomonadota; class Gammaproteobacteria; order Enterobacterales; family Enterobacteriaceae; genus Klebsiella; species Klebsiella sp. JB_Kp031. Next base: position 84,260 of record NZ_JBEAJW010000039.1, on the reverse strand, counting down.
CGTATTAAGCGTCATCCGCAGCAATGGGATCCGAAATCGCTGCAGTTCATGAGCATTTCTGAGCTCCGGCAGATCCAGGACGTCTTTGACATTCAGTCGCATACCCACTTTCTCCACCGGGTGGACGCCAGCCGGCGGCCGATCTTATTCAGCCGCAACTACCATAATATTCTGTTTGATTTTGCCCGCTCGCGCCGGGCGCTGAGCCAGTTTAATCCACATGTGCTCTACCTTTCCTATCCCTTCGGCGGCTATAACGCCACGGCGGTGCAGGCGGCGAATGACGCCGGGTTTCATATGGCGGTGACGACGGTGCGTGGGAAGGTGAAGCCGGGGGACAATCCGTTTCTGCTAAAGCGGTTATATATCTTACGCACGGATTCGCTGGAGACGATGTCGCGGCTGATCAGTAACCAGCCGCAGGGGTAAACTTCGGCGCTGCACCTGAGTGCGGCGCCGTGGTCATCAGGCGACCTGCACCGGAATCGCTTTTGCCTGGCGCTTCATTTCGTTGTCGCCTTCGAAGTAGGCGATGTTGGGCTGCCAGCGGCGCGCCTCTTCGTCAGACATGGTGACGAAGCTGGCGATGATCAGGATATCGCCGACGCTGGCGCAGTGCGCGGCGGCGCCGTTAACGGAGATGATTCTGGAGCCCCGCTCGGCGGCAATGGCGTAGGTGGAGAAACGGTTGCCGTTGGTGACGTTCCAGAGGTGAATGGTTTCATTCTCCAGAATACCGGCCGCATCCAGGAAGTCCTGGTCAATGGCGCAGGAACCTTCATAGTGCAGGTCAGCCTGCGTCACTTTTACGCGGTGGAGCTTGCCCTGCAGCATATTACGCATCATAACTTCTACCCTTCAACCTTAATGTAGCAGAGCGGACACGACGTCCGCCCTGAGAAAAGCCCGGGCAAGTATTGCCCGATTTTTACCCGCTGTCTACTGACCGAGCGTGACGATCTGGTTGTCGATCAGGCGGGCCTGACCGAGCCAGGCGGCCATCAGGATGACCGCGCGCTGGCTGGCGTCGGTCAGTTCAAGCAGGGTGTCGGCATCGCGGATCTGAATGTCGTCGGCGCGGAAACCTTTCTCGTTCAGCTCCTGTTCGGCGATAGCGATGATCTCGTCGAGCTGACGGTCGCCGGCGGCCAGTTTTTCCGCCGCCGCGCTCAGCACTTTATACAGGCCGGGAGCGATTTTGCGCTGGTCGGCGGTCAGGTAGCCGTTACGCGAGCTTAGCGCCAGGCCATCCTTCGCGCGGACGATCGGCACGCCGATAATATCGATATCGTAGCCCATGTCGGCAACCATCTTGCGGATCAGCGCCAGCTGCTGGAAGTCTTTCTCGCCAAAGCAAGCGACGTCAGGCTGAACCAGGTTAAACAGCTTACTGACGATGGTCGATACGCCGCGGAAATGGCCCGGGCGGCTGGCGCCTTCCAGCATGGTGGACAGGCCGGGGACGTCGACGTAGGTCTGGCCTTCGGTGCCCTGCGGGTAGACTTCCGCCGGCGTCGGCGCGAAGACAAAATCGACATGACGCTTGTTCAGCTTTTCACAATCATCCTGTAGGGTGCGCGGGTAGCGCGCCAGGTCATCGGCGCGGTCAAACTGCATCGGATTGACGAAAATACTGACCACCACCACGTCCGCGCTGGCTTTGGCTTCATCAACCAGCTTCATATGACCATCATGCAGGTTGCCCATCGTCGGGACCAGCGCGATACGCTTGCCTTCCTGACGCAGACGGCGGATATGCTGACGCAGCAGCAGCACGGATTCTATAATCAGCACAACAAGACTCCTTAATGGAAACTGTGTTCTTCGCCCGGATAGACCCCGGATTCAACTTCGGCAATATACTGCCGCACCGCGGCGCGGATGTCGCCCGCCTCGGCAAGGAAATTCTTGGCAAATTTCGGAATGTGGCCGCCGGTAATGCCGAAAGCGTCATGCATCACCAGGATCTGCCCATCGGTGACGTTGCCCGCGCCGATGCCGATCACCGGAATGGTCAGGGCTTCGGTGATGCGTTTCGCCAGGGCGACCGGGACGCACTCCAGCACCAGCAGTTGCGCGCCTGCCGCTTCCAGCGCTAACGCGTCTTCAAACAGGGTCTGCGCCGCATCGCCGCGTCCCTGCACTTTATAGCCACCGAAGACGTTCACCGACTGCGGCGTCAGGCCGAGATGGCCGCAAACCGGCACCGCGCGTTCCGCCAGCATCTTCACGGTCTCGGCCAGCCAGGCGCCGCCTTCGAGTTTGACCATATTGGCGCCAGCGCGCATCACGACGGCGGCATTTTCGAAGGCCTGCTCCGGCGTGGCGTAGGCCATAAACGGCAGGTCGGCGAGCAGCAGGCTGTTCGGCGCGCCGCGGCGGACGGCGCGGGTGTGATAGGCGATATCTTCTACGGTGACCGGCAGGGTGGAGTCGTGACCCTGCACCGTCATTCCCAGCGAGTCGCCCACCAGCAGCACATTAATGCCTTCATCGGCGAACAGCTTCGCGAAGCTATGGTCGTAGGCGGTAATGGTGGCAAAGCGCTTCTTTTCCTGTTTGCATTTCTGCAGCAGGGCAATGGTGGTCGGTTTCATAACATTTCCTGATGATGAAAGTCATATTAACCGGCATTCTAACAGCAGCATTCAGAGGGGCAATGATTTTGGGCAACCGATTACGACGATCGCCGCAAATGCTAAAAAAGGAGAGGGAATTACCAGATAGCGGGCTTTGCCGCGCCGAGATCATCCAGCACGGCGCGCAGCGCCATGCCGTCAGGAAAGTGGAGGTCCGGGGCGATCTCGAACAGCGGCCAGAGCATAAAGCCGCGGTTTCTCATATCGTAGTGCGGAACGGTCAGGCGCTCGCTGTTAATGACCGCATCGCCAAACAGCATAATGTCGAGATCGAGGGTGCGCGGCCCCCAGCGTTCGGCTTTGCGCACCCGACCCTGCTGCAGCTCAATGCGCTGGGTGTGATCGAGCAGCGCCTCAGGGGACAGCGTGGTTTCCAGCGCGACGGCGGCGTTGAGATAGTCTGGCTGATCCTGCGGGCCCAGCGGCGGCGTGCGGTAGAACGAAGAGACGTTCACCACGCGGCTGTGCGGTATTTCGCCCAGGGCGTGGATAGCCGCCTGCACCTGCGCCAGTGGCGAAGCGAGGTTACTGCCGAGGGCGATATAGGCCAGGGTCATGCGTTACCCTGGCGTGGCGCGCGCTTGCGCGGACGGCGGTGGCGACGGCGCGGCGCCGGATCGTCCCCGAGGTCGTTGAGCATATCTTTTTGCGCCGGCGGCGCGGCGACCTGGAATTCGCCCCACCATTTGGTCAGACGCTGCAGTTCGCCGTTGTTTTCAGCGCCAGCGCGTAGCTCCAGCAGATCGTAGGCGGCGCGGAATTTCGGATGCTCCATCAGCTTCCAGGCGCGTTTGCCCTGGCGACGGGACATGCGCAGCTGCAGCTGCCAGATATCGCGGATCAGGGTGGTGATGCGCTTAGGGATCGCCAGCGTACGGCAGGCTTCGTCCAGTACGTCGTTCATCGCCAGGGCGAAGGCGTCATAGTATGCCAGTCCGCTCTCCTGGGCGATTTTCTGCGCCGTCTCCAGCAGCGGATACCAGAACATCACTGCGAACAGGAAGGCCGGATTGACGCGCATGTCGTTACGAATGCGGGTATCGGTGTTCTTCAGCACCTGGTTGATGATCCGCTCCATCGGGCTATCGCCGCGCTCGGTAAAGTAGCGGGTGATGGTCGGGAACAGCGGCTGGAACAGGTTGTATTCCCGCAGCAGCAGGTAGGTCTGATAGCCATGCCCGGCCTGCAGCAGCTTGAGCACTTCTTCGAACAGGCGCGCCGGCGGCACGTCGTGGAGCAGGGCGGCCAGCCGCGGCAGCGGTTCGGCCGTTTCCGGACTGATGGTCATATCCAGCTTGGCGGCGAAGCGCACCGCGCGCAGCATGCGTACCGGATCCTCGCGATAGCGGGTTTCCGGATTGCCGATCAGGCGGATCACGCCGTCCTGCAGATCCTTCATGCCGCCGACGTAGTCGCGAACGGTAAAGTCCGCCACGCTGTAATAGAGGCTGTTGATGGTGAAGTCGCGACGCTGGGCGTCCTCTTCGATCGAGCCGAAGATATTATCACGCAGCAGCATGCCGTTCTGGCCCCGCTGGGAGGTGACGCGATCGGTAGTGTGTCCTTCGTGATGGCCACGGAAGGTAGCGACCTCAATAATTTCCGGCCCGAACATGACGTGCGCGAGGCGGAAACGGCGCCCGACCAGACGGCAGTTGCGGAACAGCTTACGCACCTGATCCGGCGTGGCGTTGGTCGTGACGTCAAAATCTTTTGGCTTTTTGCCAAGCAGCAGGTCGCGGACGCCGCCGCCGACCAGCCAGGACTCATAGCCCGCCTTGTTGAGGCGGTACATGACCTTGAGGGCGTTTTCACTGATATCTTTGCGGGAAATAGCATGCTGCTCACGCGGGATCACCGTCATAGGCGTTGGTTCGACGGCGGCTTCTGCCTCGCGCTCCTCACGGCTTAGCACCTTACGGCAAAAATTAGCGACTCGGGTAAAAATGGTGCACCTCGTAGTGTCAGACGGACTTCAGATCAACTGTACAGTGTAAAAATAGCGGCTAATCATAGCTCAGCGGGAGCCATTTGAGAATGCTCGATTTTCGCCGGCTGCCAGTTGGCGACGGCCTGGGCGAGTAAATCATCGATGCTCAGGGCCTGCCACTCCCCGGCGATCTCCTGATTCAGAAAGCGGAGCGCCCGGACGATTTCGGGGCGCGGATCGCCTTCCGGCAGCGCCGGCGCGTGGTTTTGTTTAGAGAGCTTATTGCCGTCGGGATTGAGGGCCAGCGGCAGATGGAGGTAGTCCGGCGCCTGCCAGCCAAAATGCTGATACAGCGAAATCTGCCGTACCGTCGGCTCAATCAGATCGGCGCCGCGGACGATCTCGGTGATCCCCTGAAAGTGGTCATCGACCACCACCGCCAGGTTGTAGGCAAACAGTCCGTCGCGACGGTGGATAATAAAATCTTCTCGCGCCAGCGGCTCGTTGGCGACCAGCGTGCCGCGCAGGCGGTCGGTGAACTGCAGAACCGGACGGGTCTGGCGCAGACGCAGCGCGGCGTTTTCCGCCCCCAGCCCAAGGTCGCGGCAGTGACCATCATAGATCCCGCCCACGGCGTGGATCCGCGCGCGGGTGCAGGTGCAGTAGTAGCTCAGTCCTTGCTCGCTCAGCCAGGCCAGCGCCTCGCGGTAGGCTTCGTGCCGTTGCGACTGCCAGAGCACCTCGCCGTCCCAGTGCAGACCATAGTGGTCGAGCTGGCGCAGGATGGTGTCGGCGGCCCCGGGGACTTCGCGCGGCGGGTCGATATCTTCAATACGAACGCGCCAGATACCCTGGTTCGCGCGGGCCTGCAGGTAGCTGCCGAGCGCGGCGATCAGAGAGCCGAAGTGGAGTTCGCCGGAGGGGGAGGGAGCAAAGCGCCCTATATAGCGTGAGTCAGTCATGGTACGGACAACAGAACCAGGCGGGAGAGACTCCCGCCAGAGAGTGAGGCAGCAGGGGATTAGCCCGCCATCTGTTTTTCGCGAATTTCCGCCAGGGTTTTGCAGTCAATGCACAGATCCGCTGTCGGACGCGCTTCCAGACGGCGAATGCCGATCTCCACGCCGCAGGATTCGCAGTAGCCGAAGTCTTCGTCTTCAACTTTTTTCAGCGTTTTCTCGATCTTTTTGATCAGTTTACGTTCGCGGTCGCGGTTACGCAGCTCCAGGCTGAACTCTTCTTCCTGGGCGGCACGGTCTACCGGGTCCGGGAAGTTAGCAGCTTCATCCTGCATGTGCGATACGGTGCGATCCACTTCATCCCTGAGTTGATTACGCCATGCTTCAAGAATACGCTTGAAGTGCGCCAGCTGGGCTTCGTTCATATACTCTTCGCCCGGTTTCTCTTGGTACGGCTCCACCCCAGCGATGGCGAGAATACTCAGGGACGATGTTTTACGGTTTTGCCCTTCTTGCATGTTGCTTCTCCTTAACACGCACTATCGATCCCCATGTGGGGGAAAATCAGGCCGCTATAAATAGCAGATGCTTTTCCGGATAGCAATTATCTAAACGTTACACTTGACAACCCTGTGAAGAAAAGCGTATTCGCGCTTGCGACCCGAACACTATTTAGCCATTTATTTACCGGGGTTTAACACCACGGCAATCGGCTTATTCAGAGTCATCCTCGTCGTAGAAAGTTCCGCCTTCCAGGCGAGAATTTCCACCCCCTTGTCGCGGGCTTCTGTTAACAGCTGTGCGTATCTGGCATCAATATGATGCGCGGGAGAGAAACGGTCAATTGCCGAATGCAGGACGGCAAATAAAATCACCGCGCGGTCGCCATTTGCCGCGACGGCCATCAGCTCCCGCAGGTGCTTCTGTCCGCGCATAGTCACCGCATCAGGAAAATAACCGTATTCTTTCTCCGCCAACGTAACCGATTTCACTTCAATATAGCAGTTTTGGCGATCATCTGCCTGTAACATAATATCGATACGGCTATTCTCAGCGCCATATTTCACTTCGCTTTTCAGCTGGTTATAGCCGGAAAGTTCAGGGATTATTCCGGCGGAAATTGCTTCTTTCGCCAGCGTATTCGCGCGCAGCGTGTTGACGCAAATAACGGCGCCCTGCTGCGTTTCAGTTAATTCCCAGGTATGGGCATATTTGCGCTTCGCATTGTCAGAAGTGGAATACCAGACGGTGTCGCCCGGGACGGCGCAGCCGGTCATGGCACCGGTATTTGGGCAGTGGAGCGTCAATTCGCGGCCATCGGGGGTCACCACGTCGGCAAGAAAACGTTTGTAACGTTTAAGCAAAATGGCGGGTTGCAACGGCGGATCAAACTGCATCAATTTTCCTTATCAAACGGATAATGTTCCAGCGCCGTGTAGCGCGTGCGCCCGCGGCTAAAGCTGGATTCATAGAGCACGAACTCGTTCACCGGAAACGTCCAGCGAAAGCCGGGCGGCGGGATCGGCACCGCCTGACGGGCATCGCGCCACAGGGTAATGTGCGGATGAAACGGCTGCGGACTCTGATAGCAGCCGCTGCGCGCCGCCTGAGCGCGCAGCATACTGGCAAGCTGCAGCAGGCCGCGCGGTGGCTGACGGGTCCCGAGCCAGACCACCCGCGAACGCAGCCACTGTCCGGCATCGTCCAGCGTCAGGGTAAAGCCCTGCTGCTGGAGGCGGCCGGCGAGGGCAGACAGCGCCCGCTGTTTTTCCGCGCTCACCTCGCCGAGAAACGCCAGCGTCAGATGAAGGTTATCCGCCGCGACGGGCCTGCCGGCATCCTCAGGGAAGTGCGTTGCCCGCCACTGAACAATCTGTTTGCGGACGGCAGGCGGCAGTTCAATCGCAAAAAACAGCCTTTTCGGCTCAGACATGATAGAGACTCGGTAATGAATTAGGGGGATGCTACAATGCGAGCCCCTGAATGTTAACCCCCGGAGCCTTTTGTGTCCTCATTGCCGGTTGCCGCCGTCCTCCCAGAACTGTTATCCGCCCTGCAGCATGCGCCGCAGGTTTTGCTCAACGCGCCGACCGGCGCCGGGAAGTCGACCTGGCTGCCGCTGCAGATCCTCGCTGAGGGTAACATCGCGGGACGCATTATCCTGCTGGAGCCGAGGCGTCTGGCGGCGCGCAATGTCGCGCAGCGGCTGGCTGAACTGCTCGGCGAAAAGCCAGGGGAGACCGTGGGTTACCGCATGCGTGCCGAAACCTGCGTCGGGCCACAGACCCGCCTGGAGGTGGTCACGGAGGGGATCCTGACGCGCATGATCCAGCGCGATCCCGAGCTGACGGGCGTGGGGCTGGTGATCCTCGATGAGTTTCACGAGCGCAGCCTGCAGGCGGATCTGGCGCTGGCCCTGCTGCTTGATGTCCAGCAGGGGTTACGTGACGATCTCAAACTGCTCATCATGTCGGCGACCCTTGATAACGATCGCCTGCAGCGTCTGCTGCCTGAGGCGCCGGTGGTGGTCTCGGAGGGGCGCGCTTATCCGGTGGAGCGTCGCTTCAGCCCGCTCTCCGCGCACCAGCGTTTTGATGAGGCGGTGGCGATAGCGGCGGCGGAGCTCCTGCGGCATGAACAGGGATCGATGCTGCTGTTTCTGCCCGGCGTCGGCGAGATCCAGCGCGTTCTAGACCAGCTGACGGAGCGCGTGGCGGAGGATGTCATCCTCTGCCCGCTGTATGGCGCTTTGCCCCTAAGCGAGCAGCGCAAAGCGATCCTCCCGGCGCCGGCCGGGAAGCGCAAAGTGGTGCTGGCCACCAACATTGCCGAGACCAGTTTAACCATCGAGGGCATCCGCCTGGTGGTCGACACCGCCCAGGAGCGCGTTGCCCGCTTTGACCCGCGCACCGGCCTGACCCGGCTGGTGACGCAGCGCATCAGCCAGGCATCGATGACCCAGCGCGCCGGACGCGCCGGTCGTCTCTCCCCGGGGATCTGCCTGCATTTGCTCGGCAAAGAACAGGCCGAACGAGCGGCGGCGCAGAGCGAACCGGAGATCCTGCACAGCGATCTGTCGGCGCTGTTGCTGGAGCTGCTGCAGTGGGGTTGCCACGATCCGGCCGCGCTGGCCTGGCTGGATCAGCCGCCGGCGGTGAACCTGGCTGCCGCGCGCCGCCTGCTGGAGGCGCTCTCGGCGCTGGACGGCGAGCGGCTGTCGGCGTTTGGCCGCAAAATGGCCACCCTCGGCAACGAGCCCCGGCTGGCGGCGATGCTGGCCGCTGCGCAGACCGATGACGAGGTGGCGACGGCGGCCAGGCTGGCGGCGATCCTTGAGGAGCCGCCGCGCGGCGGGCTGGTGGATTTGGGCGCCGTCTTTTCCCGTCAGCAGGCCAACTGGCAGCAGCGCGCGCAGCAGCTGATGAAGCGTCTGGCCTGCCGCAGCGGCCAGCCCGATGCGGGACGAATGGCTGCGCTCCTGGCGTCGGCCTTCGCCGACCGCATCGCCCGCCGCCGCGGTCAGGAGGGACGCTATCAGCTGGCGAACGGTATGGGCGCGATGCTGGACGCCGACGACGCGCTGGGCCGCCATGAGTGGCTGATCGCTCCGCTGCTGCTGCAGGGCAGCGCCTCACCGGATGCCCGCATGCTGCTGGCTCTGCCGGTGGATATCGGCGAGCTGATCGCCGCCCGTCCCGAGCTGGCGCAGCGTTCCGACACGGTGGAGTGGGATGAAGCGCAGGGGACGCTGAAAGCCTGGCGGCGGACGGTGACGGGCCAGCTGGTGATCAAGACCCAGCCGCTGGCGAAGCCCTCTGAGGCGGAGCTGCATCAGGCGATGCTCAACGGGATTCGTGAGAAAGGCCTCGGTGTGCTCAACTGGACGCCAGAGGCCGAGCAGCTGCGGCTGCGGCTGCAGTGTGCGGCGCAGTGGCTGCCGGAAGAGGCGTGGCCCGCGGTGGATGACGCTTCGCTGCTGGCCTCGCTGGAGGCATGGCTGCTGCCGCAGATGAACGGCGTTCACTCGCTGCGGGCGCTGAAGGCGCTGGATCTGCGGCAGGCGCTCCAGGACTGGCTGCCGTGGCCGCTGCGCCAGAAGCTGGATCGCGAGCTGCCGACGCACTATACCGTGCCGACCGGCAGCCGTCTGGCGATCCGTTACCATGCGGAGAACCCGCCGGCGCTGGCGGTGCGTATGCAGGAGATGTTCGGCGAGGCCACGACGCCGGTTATCGCCGAGGGGCGAGTGCCACTGGTGCTGGAGCTGCTGTCGCCCGCTCAGCGTCCGCTGCAGATCACGCGCGATCTTAGCGCCTTCTGGCAGGGGAGCTACCGTGAGGTACAGAAAGAGATGAAGGGACGCTATCCGAAACACGTCTGGCCGGACGATCCGGCCAACGCCGCCCCGACCCGACGCAGCAAAAAATATTCGTAGCCCCAGGCGCCGGGCGGCATTCTGCCCGGCCAGTCGAACCACTCACGCTAGACCATCTGCTGCCAGAGAAAAACGCCCCCTCCCGCCAGCGCCAGCCAGGGGCCGAAGGCCAGCGGCTGCTGCAGCGACTGCCTGGTCCACAGGCGCTGCAGCAGGGTCCACGTCAGGCCGCTGGCCGAGGCGAACAACAGCACCTGCGGCAGAGCCTGCCAGCCGCACCAGGCGCCCAGCGCCGCCAGCAGCTTAAAATCGCCATAGCCCAGAGCCTCTTTGCCGGTCAGCAGGCGGAACAGCCAATAAACCGACCACAGCGCCAGATAACCAGCCATCGCTCCGGCGACCGCGTCCGGCAGCGCAATGTACACCTCGTTAAGATTAAACAGCAGTCCGGCCCACAGCAGGGGCAGGGTCAGGCGATCGGGCAGCAGCTGGGTCCGGGCATCAATCCGCGCCAGTATCAGCAGAAAGGAGAGCAGCACCAGGCCGCCCGCCAGCGCCAGTCCCGGTGCGAGCAGCGCCCCCGCGAGGATAAACAGCAGGCCGGTGGTCAGCTCGGTCAGCGGATAGCTCCACGAGATGCGCGCCTGACAGCAGCGGGCGCGACGGCCTAGCCAGAGGAAGCTGAGCAGCGGGATATTGTCCCGCCAGGCGATCGGCTGGCGACACTGCGGACAGGATGAGCCCGGCGTGCTGAGGGTTAGCGGCTCGTCGTCCGCGGTCTGGGCCAGCATGCGCGGCAGACGGTAGATCACCACGTTGTAAAAGCTGCCCAGCGCCAGGCCGAACAGCAGCAGAAAGCCATACCAGACAAGGGGGAAATGCAGCGATAATGCGGCTAATGTCTTCATTTTTGCTCCTTTAATCACCATTTTCCCTGCAGCTGCCACGGCGTCGGGCCCGGGTCGTTTTTGGCCATCGGGCGGGTGACCAGCAGCGCCAGCAGGGGCGGTATCCCCTGCCTGGGCTGTAGCGTACCGTGAAACAGATAGCGGCCATCGGGCGACAGGGTGCCCTCGCCGCTGAGGCTCAGCTGATGAGAATCCTGGCGGATGGCCAGCGCCACGGCGCCGGTCGCCGTACAGCTTAAGGTGCCACTGACCTGGGCTAACTCCAGGCTACCGACCGGAGAGTGCAGCCTGGCCTGACGCCACAGCGCGCGTCCGGCGGTGATTTGCCGACAGCGCCCCTCGCTGAAGTGCGCTTCGGCCAGGCTGAAAGTAACCTCTCCCTCGGCGCTGACGGGCATGGTCGGCGTTAGCCAGCGACCGAGCAGGCTGGCGGGGGCGGTGAGCCGTCCCTCCTGCAGGCGCAGATCGCGGATGCCCCACAGCCGGGCCTGACCCTCCACGCCGCGGGGATCGCTGAGCGCGATCTGCCAGCCAGCCAGGGTGAGTGACCACGTCAGCCGCTCAAGCCGTTCGCCGCGCCAGGAGACTGACTGCGCCGCGCCGCGCCAGATGCTGCCGCTGAGGTTGGCCACCTGTACCTCGGGCGGCAGCATCGGGACTAACAGACGCGCCGGGGCTGTGGCGGTCAACCACAGCAGATAGAGCGCCAGCAGTAGCCCAACCGCGAACCCGTTAGCTTTCATCGTCGCGCTCCAGCAGCAGATGGTTGACCGTGACCCAGCCCGGCCGCGACGGCTGTGCGGTTACGGATAGCGAGACCGCGTTGACGCCGCGCATCGCCGGGGCGTCCAGCCAGTCCATCAGCGCCTGAAAGGCGCAGGGCTGAAGGGTGACCTGAAGACGTTTTCCCTGCGGCTGCAGACGAACGACTTCCAGCCCGTGGCTCGCCGCCTCGCGCATCACCAGCGCGGTGAGCGCCTCTTTTGCCGCCGGCGCGGGCTGCTGGCTGAGCTGCTGCAGGCGCGGCCCCTGCTGCGTCATCCAGCGCAGGCTGGCCTGTTCTTTCACCAGGGTTTGCCGCCACTGCGCCTCGCGGGCTCGCCAGGGCTGCCACAGCCCGTACCAGAGGGCGCACACCACCAGCAGCCCCGCGAGTCCGAGCAGCAGGCGCTGCTCCGACGGCGTGCGCTGCCGCCACCAGATAAACAGATTAGCCATCGTTTTCCTCCAGCGTCAGTTGTCCTTCAATGCCATCCGGTTTCGTGCTCATGTCGCCTGGCCGGACGCGAAACCGCGGCTGCGCCCGCTGGGTGAACTGCTCCAGCGCCAGGGAAGAGGCCGCGGCGATATCCAGCTGCAGACGGTTGGCCGCGGCATCCCAGCTCAGCGCCCGCAGGCGGATCCCCGGCGTTTCGCTGATGATGTTCTGCAACGCGCTGAGGCGGTCGACGAGGGGGGCATGCTGCGCCTGACGGGCGAGGGTTTGCAGATGCTGCTGCATCTGCAGTCGCGGGTTAATCACCTTTTTCTCCGTAGGAAACCAGCGATGATAGTAGGCCCGGCTGGCCTGCTGGGCCGCCTCGGCCTGGCGCGCCAGATCGCGATGATCCAGAACGCTATTCACCGCCGCCAGCAGCGCCAGGGCCAGCGCGGCATACCGAGCCGGACGCCAGCTCCCCTGCGCAGGCTGCCGACGGCGGATGGCAAACTCTCCCTGCAGCAGACTGAGCTTCTGCGCCGCCGGATGATTTGCGGCGAGGGAGAGCAGCGTCTGCGCAGGCTGCGCGCGCCACGCTCCCGGCGCCGCGGGCGGCGGCGAATAGCTGTCGATGACGTGCTCTTCCGCCTCGCCCTGCAGCAGCTCCGCCAACCAGGAACTTTCCGCCGCCATGCCGCTCCATGGCTGGTGGCGGATCAGCCACTGCTCGTCCACCTGCACCGCGCTCCACGCCGGCGGTTGCCAGGGCAGGGCGAGCACATCGGGCGTCAACGCCAGGGGCCGTAGGGAGAGCGACTCGCAGCGCGCCATCCAGTCGCGCATTTTTTGCCGCTGCACGGCGACGATCTCGCACTGGGCCTGCTGGCGGTGGAGCAGGGCAAAATGGGTGGCTTCCACATCGTCGGCCAGCTGCTCTTCCAACAGGAACGGGGCCACCTGCAGCGGCGGTTTACGCAGGCCCGCCGGCAGGCTGAGGGGGTGAAACGCGCAGTCGCTGGCCGGGATCAGCACCCAGGCTGGATAATGCGCCGCCAACGCCGGGAAAGGGCTGGCGTCGTCAGCCGGCCACCGGCCGCGGGCTTCGTGATGCGGATCGCCGGGGGCGAAGAGTTGCCAGTGCAGCGGCGCCTGCCCGGGGGCGAAGCGCACGATCAGCATGGCCTGGGGGGAAGCGTTAAACTTATTCATCAACCACCATAGAAAGTCCGTATCGCCGCTGGACGACGGTAAAGGCGCGCCCCTCCTGTTGCAGGACGCTGTGCAGCTGAAAGCGAAGGTTGCCGGTCACCACGGTGAAGGCGGCGATAAAGCGTGTGCTGCGCACCGTCAGCCAGGGGCGGGCGAGCGTGGTATCGGTTTTCTGCAGCGTAGGCTGCGCGAGAAACGCGGCGACGCTGCTCCATCCGGTTCGCGGGCGGTTGTGCAACAGCTGTTGCGCCTCCTGCAGCGTCAGATCGCCGGGAAAGAGGGCCACCAGCAGGGCGGCCTGGGAGGGCCGCAGGGTGTTGACATTGACCTGCAGCGCGTCATCCGGCTGGACGCAGACGAAGGGGAGCAGGCGCTGATAGAGCGCGGCGTCCATACCGGCCAGCAGGCGCAGCTCGCTGACGTCCTGCATCGGCTGGTTGGCGGCGAGATAGCCCGGGGTTTGCGCCATATAAACCTCGTCCTCCGCCCCGTTCAGTCGCGGCTGGCCGTCGCTGTCCGTCCAGTCGCCGAGGGCGGCGGCGATCTGGCTGGCGCGCAGCGGCGATTCGCCGAGCAGCGCCAGCAGCCGGACGAAGACGTCGGTCGGGTAGGGCGTTTCGCCGCTGGTCTCATCCGCGCGATGGTTGATGGCATTGAGGTTAAAGCAGGCGTGCCCGTCGCGGATCGTGGCGAGGATTTCGCCATCGTCGAGGGTAAAGCGGCGTCCCTCCTGCGCCCAGGTTTGCGCCAGGTTCGTTTGACTGGGCGAGTCCAGCGCGTCGCGTTGCAGCAGCGCGGCGGCCATGTTTTCCGCCGCCAGGGCGTACCATCTGGCCTGCAGATTATCGAGGGTCACGGCGGTGTGTTGATACATGACCGAGGTGCGTTCGGTCATGGCGCTGGCGAGGATCATCATCAGGGCGAGGATGAACAGCACCATCAGGAGCGCGACGCCGCGTTGCCGATTTTTCACTGGCCGCCCCCCGGGGTAAGTAAAAACAGGCGGGTTATCTCCCCGCTGTTCGCCAGGGTCAGGGTGATCTCCAGCCCCTGCGGCAGCGTCTGAGGGCGGTCCCAGGTCTCCTGCCAGCGCCCGTCGGCATAAAACCGCAGGCGAAACGCCGTCACCTCGCGCAGCAGCACCCGGACCGTCGGCTGGCTCCCGGTCAGCGGATCCTGCTGATCGAAGCTCAGCCTTTCAAGCTGCTGCTGGCGCAGGCGGTAGCTGACGTTCTGGATCTCCGAGCGCGGGAGGATCCCCAGCGGATTCGGCCAACCGCTGCGGCTGAAGGCCAGCCCCCAGTCATCGCTCTGCAACTGAAAACGTCCGGCAAAGAAAAGCGTGTCGCTGTTTCTGGCGCGACGAGGAATGATGTGCGTGACATCGTCGGCTATCTGGCGAAAAGCGCGCTGGAGGGCGGCGATCTGCTGGCTCTTCTCGCGGGTGAGGCCATCGGCGCGGATGACGTTCTGCAGCACCATCACGGCGGCGGCGCTGAGGACGGCGAGGATAGCCAGCGCCAGCAGCGTTTCAATCAGGGTGAAACCGCGCATTTTCGTTATCATGGCGGCGTCACCCAGGTGCGCAGAGTCGCCAGCGGCGCGGGATCGCTTTTTTGCCGCCGGACCTCCACGTCCAGCGCCCGCAGCTGCGGCAGCGCGGTTTCCACCCCCTGCCAGCGGACGAACCAGCGCGTCCCGGCGGCCTCCACGGTGGTTTCAGACCAGCTGAGGGCAGGCCAGCGTTTCTCCAGCCGCAGCTGCACCAGCTGATTATCCGCCAGCCAGCTGGCGAGGATTTTCTCTTCCATACGCCCGAGCTGCCGCGTCTGCTGCAGGGTGGATTGCATCACCGCCAGGCCGGCGAGGGCGAAAATCACCAGCGCGACCATCACTTCGATAAGCGTCATTCCGCTCTCGCGTTTCATGGCTGCTCCCGCGCCGCCAGCGGCTGACTGTCGCCCTGGGCGTCGATGTTGATGCCCGTCGCGGCGTCAATCCGCAGCTGAAACGGGGTGACTTCGCCGCCGGGAAAGATGATCACGTCGGGCTGCTCGCCCGGCGTCCACGCCTGGCCGTTGGGAAAGCGCAGCGTCAGCCTGGCACGCGGGAGGGTTTCCGCCGTGGTGGCGCGCCCGGCCTGCAGCGGAAGCCACTGCGCGTTGCCCCAGCGGTCGTCAGCCGCCGCCGGGGCGCCTTCGTCGGCAGGCTGCAGGCGCATAAACTGCCAGCGGTCAGGGTGGATAACGATCCCGAAGAGCTGGCCGGTTTGCTGCCCGCGCTCGCGGACAAAATCCAGCTGCGCCTGAAAGCGCGCCAGGATCTGCGTGGCCTCCTGGGTGCGGGCGGAGGGAAACGCCAGCAGCACCATGCTGGCGCTGACGCCGATCAGCAGCAGGACCAGCATCATTTCCAGGAGGGTGAAACCGCGCTGAGACACTATTTCTTCCCGAGGGTCCAGTTGCCGATGTCGTCATTGGTGTCGGGCATCCCGTCCGGGCCGACGCTGAAGACGTCGATGGCACCATGCTGACCGGGGCTTAACAGCTGATACTCATTTCCCCATGGGTCCTGCGGCAGGCGGCGGATATAGCCGCCTTCCGGGTAGTTGCGGGCATGCGGCTCGACGGCCGGGGCGGTCACCAGCGCCTGCAGACCCTGTTCGGTATTCGGGTAGCGGCTGTTGTCCAGCTTATACATGTCCAGCGCCCCCTCAAGCGCCACCAGATCGCTGACCACCTTCTGGCGGTCCGCTTTCTCCTTGTTGCCCATCAGGTTAGGTACCACCAGGCTGGCGAGGATGCCGAGAATGACGATCACCACCATAATTTCCAGTAACGTGAAGCCGCGTTGCCGTTGCATAGTTTTCTCCATTAATACAGTCACATACTCATAAGGGTATTCAGTTGCAGGATCGGCTGCAGGATGGCCAGCACGATAAACAGCACCATGCCGGCCATGGTGACCACCAGCAGGGGTTCAAACAGGCTGAGAGACATCTGGATCTGCGCGCTCAGTTCCCGGTCCTGGTTCTCCGCCGCGCGCTCCAGCATGGCGGTCAGCTCACCGCTCTGTTCGCCGCTGGCGATCATGTAGCGCATCATCGGCGGAAACAGCGCCGTGGCCTCCAGCGCGCGATGCAGGCTGACGCCTTCGCGCACCGACTCGCTGGCGGTCTCCAGCTGGCTGCGCGCCCAGGCATTGCTGAGAACGCCCGCGCTGATGCGCATCGACAGCAGCAGCGGCACCGCGCTGGCGTTGAGAATGCTTAAGGTGCGGGCGTAGCGCGCGCTGTTGACGCTGCGCGTCACGCGGCCGATGACCGGCAGGCGCAGCAGCGCCCGGTCCCAGGCGAGCCGCCGGGCAGGCTGGCGCAGCAGATAGCGCAGCCCCAGCAGCGCCAGTAACGACAGCAGCACCAGCCAGGGGCCCGCGCTGCGCACCATGTCGCTCAGGCTCATCAGCAGCCGGGTAGAGAAGGGCAGAGCCTGTTTAAGATGGACAAACTGCTCGACGACTTTCGGCACCACGGTGGAGAGCAGAATGGCGATCACGCTGATGGCGACCAGCGTCAGCACGATGGGGTAGATCATCGCCTGCAGCAGGCGGGCGCGAAGCTGCTGGCGCTGCTCGGTATAGTCCGCCAGCCGATTCAGCACGCCGTCGAGATGGCCGGAGGTTTCGCCAGCCGCCACCATGGCGCAGAACAGGCCGTCGAAGCAGGCGGGATAGCCGCGCATCGCCTCCGCCAGCGAATGGCCTTCGAGCACTTTGCTCCGCACCCCGGCCATTAACGTTCTCAGCGGCGCCTTTTCGCACTGTTGGGCGACGGCATCGAGCGCTTTCTCCAGCGGAATGCCGGCGGCGACCAGGGTGGCCAGCTGGCGAGTGAGGAGGGCTAAATCACCGGCGCTGGTGCGCCGGGTAAGGAGCCCGCCGCGCCACAGCCGGCTCGCCGGGTCGGCGGCGGCCACTTCCAGCGCCAGCCAGCCTTTGTCCCGCAGCAGCTGGCGGGCGTGGCGGGCGGAGTCGGCTTGTTGAACGCCGCGGCGGGTTTTGCCCTGCGCGTCCAGCGCCTGATAGCGAAACAGGGCCATCTCAGACGCTGTCCGCCGTTTGCTGTTCGGTGACCCGCATCACCTCCTCCCAGCTGGTGATCCCCGCCAGCGCTTTATCGCGCCCGGCATGGCGCAGGGTCTGCCAGGCCGGCCCCAGCTGCTGGATCAGGGTGATCTCATTTTCGCCGCGGTGGATGGCGGCGCGGACGCGGTCGTCGATCGGCAGCAGCTCGTGAATGCCGGTGCGTCCGCGATAGCCGGTGAAATTACACCGGGCGCAGCCTTTTGGCCGCCACAGCGGCGTGCCGGTCGGGACCGCCATCTGCCGGGCGGTGTCGGCATCCGCCTGCGTGGGCTGACGGCAGTGCGGGCACAGTTGGCGCACCAGCCGCTGCGACATCACCGCCAGCAGCGACGTGGAGAGTAAAAAAGGCTCCACGCCCATATCCTGCAGACGGGAAATAGCGCCCAGCGCGCTGTTGGTGTGCAGGGTCGACAGCACCAGGTGGCCGGTGAGCGAGGCCTGAACGGCGATCTGGGCGGTTTCGCCATCGCGGATTTCGCCCACCAGCACCACGTCCGGATCCTGGCGCAGGATGGCGCGCAGGCCGCGGGCGAAAGTCATCTCGACTTTGGCGTTGACCTGAGTCTGGCCGATGCCCTCCAGCTCATACTCCACCGGATCTTCAATGGTCATGATGTTGCGCTCCCGGGCGTCGAGGCGGCTGAGGGCGGCGTAGAGCGTCGTGCTTTTCCCGGATCCGGTCGGCCCGGTGACCAGAATGATGCCGTGTGGCCGGGCGATCAGCGCGTCGACCTGGTCGAGCAGGGCGGGGGGCATGCCCAGCGTCAGCAGATCCAGGTTGACGCTGTTTTTGTCCAGCAGGCGCAGCACCACGCGTTCCCCATGGCTGGAGGGCAGGGTGGAGACGCGCACGTCTATCGCCCGCCCGCCGATGCGCAGCGCCATACGGCCATCCTGGGGAACCCGTTTTTCCGCAATGTCCAAGCTCGCCATCACCTTGATACGCGAAATTAACAGCGCGGCCAGCCGCCGCTGCGGGCGGAGAATTTCCCGCAGCACGCCGTCGACGCGAAAGCGGATCTGCAGATGGCGCTCATAGGTTTCGATATGGATATCGGAGGCTTTCTCTTTGATAGCCTCGGTGAGCATGGCGTTGATCAGACGGATAATCGGCGCATCGTCCTCGCTGTCGAGCAGATCGTCGGTATCCGGCAGCTCTTCGGCGAGGGTATAGAGGTCAAGCTCATTGCCGATGTCGGCCATCATCCGGTGCGCTTCCGCCGAGTCGCGCTGATAGCTGAGCACCAGCGCTTTCTCGAACGCGTCCGGCGCCAGACGGCTGACGCTCATCGGCCCGTCCGCCAGGCGGCGCGCTTCCAGCAGCGCCCGGGCGGCGGTGTCCGCGCGGCACAGCGCTTCGCAGCGTTCGCCGTCGCTCAGCAGCACCAGATGGTGCGCGCGGGCCCAGGCGAAGGGCAGCAGCGGACGGCGTTCGGCGGCTGGCGTCATAGGCGGCCTCCGAGGTTAAAAGCGTCAATGGCGGCGCTGACCTGGCGGAAGGCCTGGGTCTCCTGCTGCGGGTAGATGTGCAACAGATCGTTGCTGAGCGATGCTTCGCTGCTCTCTTTGCCCCGCTGTTTGGTTTGCGCATCGTTGAAGGCGGTGTACTGGCCGGAAGAGGCCTGGCGGTACTCATCGCGGTCGCGAATAATGGTCGGGCGGATAAACAGCATCAGGTTGCGCTTCGACACTTTCTTGCTGTCGGAGCGGAACAGCGCGCCGATCACCGGGATGTCGCCGAGCAGCGGCACTTTGTCGGCGGTATCGGTGACGCTTTTATCCAGCAGCCCGCCAACCACCACCGTTTCGCCGCTGCCGACCAGCACGGCGTTATTCACCGTCCGGGTATTAAAGGTCGCTCCGAGATCGCTGCTGGTGCTGGAGGCCGAATCGGCGACGCTCGATACTTCCTGCTCAATCTCCAGCAGCACGGCATCGCCTTCGTTAATCTGCGGCTTCACCTTCAGCTTAATGCCCACGGTTTTGCGCTCGACGGTATTAAAGATGTTGTCGCCGGAGGTGGTTTGCGAGCCGGTTAACACCGGGACTTCCTGGCCGACGTTGAAGGTGGCTTGCATATTGTCGAGAGTGACGATGCTGGGGGTGGCCAGAATATCGTTCTTGGTACTGCTGGAGAGGGCGGTCAGCAGCATCGCCCAGTTCCCCTGATAGAAACCGGCGGCGATACCGTTAAACGAGCCGAGGGCGCTGGCCAGCGAGCTGCTGATGGTGCCGTCTTTGTTGTACTGGTTGGCGCCGGCGATGACGCTGGATATCGGCAAACCGCTGTTGGTGAACTGGGTCATGCCGGCGTTTTTATTGGCCCACTGGATACCGAGATTGAGGCCGTCGGCATCCTGCACTTCGGCGATAATCGCCTCCACCAGCACCTGCGGGCGGCGGATATCCAGCTGGGCGATCACTCGCTCCAGATCGTTCATCACGTCCGGCGCGGCGGTGACGATCAGGGCGTTGGTCTGGCCGTGGGCTTTGATAATGATATTTTTATCGATCGCGGCCACCGGTTTGGCACTTTGCTTATCGTTCTGCAACGAGCTGCTGATCCCGGTCAGTACCTCCACCAGATCGGCGGCTTTGGCGTACTTCAGGTAGATCACTTTGGTGTTGCCCTGCACCGCCTGCTGGCGGTCGAGCTGTTTGATCATGGCGATAATGCGCTGGCGCGAGTTTGGCTCGCCGCTCACCAGCACCGAGTTGGTACGCTCATCGGCCACCACGTTCGCCACCATCGATCCCGGCAGCGCCGATTTGCTGGTGTCTTTATTGAGTTCGGTAACCAGTTTGACCACCTCCGCGGCGGAGGCCCAGGAGAGAGGCACGGTCACCACGCTGCGATCCCCGGCGTTGTCGACGCGTTCGACAATAGTCAGCAGGCGTTTGATGACCGCCGCGCGGCCGGTCATCAGCAGGACGTTGGAGGGTTCATAATGGACCACGCTGCCGGCGCCAGCGTTATCGTTCAGCTGGCGGAGCAGCGGCGCGAGATCGCGGGCGGCGACGTTGGTCAGGGGCACCACCCGGGTGACGACCTCATCGCCTTCGCCCGGCGCGGCCTCGCTGGCGACCGGAACGGCCGAGGTCTTGGCGTCTTTAGCGCGGACCACCTTCAGCACGCCGTTATTCATATTAATCACGGCGAAGCCGTATACATCCAGCACGCTGAGGAAGAATTGATAATATTGCTCTTCATTGAGCATATCGTAACTGCGCACGGTGATAGTGCCGCGTACGCTGGGATCGATAATCACCGTTTTATTCAGGTTTTTGCTGACGGTATTGATAAATTCCTGGATATCGGTGCCTTTAAAACTGGCGGAAAATTCCTCCGCGGCGGCCGGGGAAAATAGCAGCGGGGTTAATATCAGCAGCGCAGGCAGCATTTTTCGCAGGCGTTTCATGGTTGGCAATTATTCATCCCCCAGGGCGAAAGCAATATCGTGTCGTTGGCCTTCCCGCTCAACGGTTAGCGTTATTTCGGTCATGTCGGCCAAATTCTGCAGCGCCTGTTGCGCTTGTTCCTGATCGCGTAAATCGATGCCATTTAAGGCAATCGCCAAATCATTTGCCTGTAGGCCGGCCTGGCGAAACAGCGAGGGGTCTTTGCCAGGATTAAGTCGATAGCCCTGCAGTTTGTCGCCGCTGAGTACCGGCGAAATCGTTAAATACGTGAGGATATTTTGCGGCTGCTCGCGGAGTCGCTTCATCAGGGGCGGACGGGGCGCGGCGGCGGGCGATGACGACGGCGCGCGGGTATCGTTAAATAATAAAATGGCCTCCTGGCGCCCCTGATAGTTGACGATGATCCGGTCTGGCAGGATGGCAGCGATCTGCGCATCGTACCCCGGGGTGGTATCGCCGACGCTAAGGCTAACCTGCTGATTTTCCTTTTCAATAATCGCGATGGATCGCGCCGGGTTGCTGCTGGCGAGCAGCCCGGCCAGACGTAGCTTCAAGCTGGAAACCGGCACCTGATTGAGGCTGGTGGCCGCCGCTGGCGCGGGGGGGTTTTTAGCCGCCAGGCCAAACAGGGTAAATGCGGGCCGCACGTTTTTTAATTCCGGATCTGCCGCCGGAGGCATGGTTAACGGTAGGGCGGAAATATCCTCAGGACTCACAGGGAATACCACCCGCCAGGTTAATTTCGCCAGCTGCGGAATGGCGGTTATTAATATGATGAGCGTCACAATTTGGGGTAATAATTTAATTATCCCTTTATTTATATTTGTTAACCCCATCACAGAAACTGGCATTTTAATTCCTTTGCTAATTTATTTTTCTGCACGCTGGCGTAATACCCTACCGAAACAGGTAGGTGATTATTGGCTTTTGAATGAATTATTGCCGGAGAGTGGCGATAAGCGTGGCGAATCATAATCAGTTTGCGGTTTGCGGTCGTCATTCCCTTTATTCATTTACTCCCCCGGCTTCCTACGCCCCCCTCTCATTTGTGGGGGATGATTGCGCCTGGGAAAGCAAAAATATCTAATTAGCGCGCTGTAAAGATATTCATCCTTTCTTACCTTTTATAATTTAATAAGCATATTAGGGACTATCGAATGCTCAGATATACCTGTCATGCCCTATTTATTGGATCGTTAGTATTATTGAGTGGCTGTGATAACAGCTCTTCCTCCTCTTCCTCTGGCTCACCTGGCGACCCAGGTAATCCCGGCACGCCCGACCCGCAGGATGTCGTCGTCCGTTTACCGGACGTTGCCGTCCCTGGCGAAGCGGTACAGGCCTCTGCCAACCAGGCTGTCATTCATCTCGTCGATATCGCCGGCATCACCAGCAGCACGCCGGCGGACTATGCCAGCAAAAACCTCTATCTGTGGAATAACGAAACCTGCGATGCGCTGAGCGCGCCGGTGGCGGACTGGAATGATGTCAGCACCACGCCGACCGGCAGCGACAAATATGGCCCTTACTGGGTGATCCCGTTGACCAAAGAGAGCGGATGTATCAACGTTATCGTCCGCGATGGCACCAATAAGCTTATCGACAGCGACCTGCGCGTCTCTTTCAGCGATTTCACCGATCGGACGGTATCGGTCATCGCCGGCAACAGCGCGGTCTATGACTCCCGCGCCGACGCCTTCCGCGCCGCCTTTGGCGTGGCGCTGGCCGATGCGCACTGGGTCGATAAGACCACTCTGCTGTGGCCGGGCGGGGAAAATAAACCCATTGTGCGCCTCTATTACAGCCACAGCAGTAAGGTGGCTGCCGACAGTAACGGCGAATTTACCGATAAATATGTCAAGCTGACCCCCACCACCGTCAGCCAGCAGGTGAGCATGCGCTTCCCGCATCTCGCTAGCTATCCTGCCTTTAAGCTGCCGGATGACGTCAACGTCGATGAATTGCTGCAGGGCGAGACGGTGGCGATATCCGCCGAAAGCGACGGGATCCTGAGCTCCGCCACCCAGGTGCAGACCGCCGGCGTACTGGACGATACCTATGCCGCCGCCGCCGAGGCGCTGAGCTATGGCGCCCAGCTAACCGATAGCGGCGTGACCTTCCGCGTCTGGGCGCCCACGGCGCAGCAGGTCGAGCTGGTGATCTATAGCGCGGACAAGAAAGTGATAGCCAGTCACCCGATGACCCGCGACAGCGCCTCCGGCGCCTGGTCCTGGCAGGGCGGGAGCGACCTGAAAGGCGCGTTCTACCGCTACGCGATGACGGTCTACCACCCGCAGTCGCGTAAAGTCGAGCAGTACGAAGTGACCGATCCCTACGCCCACAGTTTGTCGACCAACTCGGAGTACAGCCAGGTGGTCGATCTGAACGACAGCGCGCTGAAGCCGGAAGGCTGGGACGGGCTGACGATGCCGCACGCGCAGAAAACCAAAGCCGACCTGGCGAAAATGACGATCCACGAATCGCATATTCGCGATCTCTCCGCCTGGGATCAAACCGTTCCTGCGGAGCTGCGCGGTAAGTATCTGGCGCTCACCGCCCAGGAGAGCAATATGGTCCAGCATCTGAAACAGCTGTCGGCCTCGGGCGTGACCCATATTGAGCTGCTGCCGGTCTTCGATCTGGCGACGGTCAATGAGTTCAGCGACAAAGTCGCCGATATTCAGCAGCCGTTCAGTCGCCTGTGCGAGGTCAACAGCGCGGTGAAAAGCAGCGAGTTCGCGGGCTATTGCGACAGCGGTTCGACGGTTGAAGAGGTGCTGACTCAGCTGAAGCAGAACGACAGCAAGGATAACCCGCAGGTGCAGGCGTTGAATACGCTGGTGGCGCAGACCGACTCCTATAACTGGGGCTACGATCCGTTCCACTACACGGTACCGGAAGGATCCTACGCCACCGATCCGGAAGGCACGGCGCGCATTAAAGAGTTCCGCACCATGATTCAGGCGATCAAGCAGGATCTGGGAATGAACGTCATTATGGACGTGGTGTACAACCACACCAACGCCGCCGGCCCGACCGACCGCACTTCGGTACTGGATAAGATCGTCCCCTGGTACTATCAGCGTCTGAACGAAACTACCGGCAGCGTGGAATCGGCTACCTGTTGCTCCGACTCGGCGCCAGAGCACCGGATGTTCGCCAAGCTTATCGCCGATTCACTGGCGGTATGGACCACCGATTATAAGATCGATGGCTTCCGCTTCGACCTGATGGGCTACCACCCGAAAGCGCAGATCCTCTCGGCCTGGGAACGCATTAAAGCGCTGAACCCGGATATCTACTTCTTTGGCGAAGGCTGGGATTCCAACCAGAGCGATCGCTTTGAAATTGCCTCGCAAATCAATCTCAAAGGCACCGGGATCGGCACGTTCTCCGATCGTCTGCGCGACGCCGTGCGCGGCGGCGGGCCGTTCGACTCCGGTGATGCATTACGCCAGAACCAGGGCGTGGGCAGCGGGGCTGGCGTTCTGCCGAATGAGCTGACCACCCTGACCGACGATCAGGCGCGTCACCTCGCCGATCTGACCCGTCTCGGCATGGCCGGTAACCTTGCGGACTTCGTGCTGATCGACAAAGACGGCGCGGTGAAGAGAGGCAGCGAGATTGACTATAACGGCGCGCCAGGCGGCTACGCGGCTGATCCGACGGAAGTCGTGAACTATGTGTCAAAACACGATAACCAGACGCTGTGGGACATGATCAGCTATAAAGCCGCTCAGGAGGCAGATCTCGATACCCGCGTCCGGATGCAGGCGGTGTCGCTGGCGACGGTGATGCTCGGCCAGGGGATCGCCTTTGACCAGCAGGGCTCAGAGCTGCTGCGCTCTAAATCCTTTACCCGCGACTCGTATGATTCCGGCGACTGGTTTAACCGCGTGGACTACTCCCTGCAGGACAACAACTACAACGTCGGTATGCCGCGCAGCAGCGATGATGGCAGCAACTATGACATCATCGCCCGCGTGAAGGACTGGGTGGCCACCCCGGGCGAAGCCGAGCTCAAGCAGATGACCGCGTTTTATCAGGAGCTGACCGCGCTGCGTAAATCGTCGCCGCTGTTTACCCTCGGCGACGGCGCGACGGTGATGCAGCGCGTGGACTTCCGCAATACCGGCGCCGATCAGCAGACTGGTCTGCTGGTGATGACCATCGATGACGGGATCCAGGCTGGCGCCAGCCTGGACAGCCGCGTCGACGGCATCGTGGTGGCGATCAACGCTGCCCCGGAAAGCCGGACGCTGCAGGATTTCGCCGGCACATCGCTCCAGCTGAGCGCTATTCAGCAGGCGGCGGGCGACCGGTCGCTGGCCAGCGGCGTGCAGGTTGCCGCTGACGGCTCGGTCACGCTGCCGGCCTGGTCGGTTGCCGTCCTCGAATTGCCGCAGGGCGAATCGCAGGGCGCCGGCCTGCCGGTGAGCAGTAAATAAGGTGACGTGGGGCGCCCGTAAGGGCGCCTTCTCGTTATCATGAGGGAACAGGAGACCGTTGTGATTGTTCGTGATGACAGTGAAAGAGGGATCCCCCCGCTAGTGGCGCATCAGCCGCCCACCGCACTGGCGGACGCGCCGGTGGTCCGCGGCCGGATGGTGCAGATCCCTGGCTGGATTATCCCGCTATACGCCGGATTATTTATCGCGCTCGGCTGGTTTGGCGGCGAGCAGTGGCGTCACCCGGCACCGCCGCAAACGCTGCCCTTGCCGGTGGCGCATGCGGCGCTTCTGCCGTTAACCGCTGCCGGAGAGGCCGCGCCAAAGACGCCGCCGCCGGCGGCAAAAGCCAGCGCGCCCGCCGCGCCGGTGGTGGACAGCGATACGCTGCCGCCTCTGCGCTACAGCGCCCATGTCTACGCCTCGTTAGCGGAAAAGCGCAGCATTGTGTTAAACGGCAAAGCGTGGACCGAGGGCGATTCCCCGCTGCCCAATCTGGTGGTGGAGCAGATCCAGCAGGATGTGACGATCTTTAGCTTCAATGGCACGACCTTTACCCTCGCGGCGCTGGAGGACTGGCCCGGCGGGAAAATTGACGAGGAGCCGAAAGGTGAATAAGGAGCAAGCGCAATTCAATGCGCGTTGAAGATATTTTGCTTAGTCGCCGCGTAGGCTGGCAATAAAGGGAGCAAGCTGGCGATTAAATTGACTGCACTGTGTGGCTTCCGGGGTGCTGTCCTGTAAAAGCTGTTGGTAAAGCCGGTCGCTATTTTGACTTAACGTTGCCGGGTCAATATTTCCCCATCCGCGCGCTTTGCCGACATTCACCACCGCCCGATAAATAGTTTCATCGGCGGGCAGATCGCTACGATTACATTTATTCTTGAGATAGCGCGTTCCTGCCGCCACGGACGAGAGCTGCTCGAGCTGTGCCTGACTACTGATGGCCGGACTGAGCGTTGAGGCGGGTTTCTGTTGGCAGCCAGAGAGTAAGGCCACCACGCAAAGCGGGAATATAAGTGGAATGCGCATAGTAGAGTAATCAAAATAATGAATCACTGGCCGCTAGTTTAACAAATATTTCCCTGGTGTCATCATAAAATATTATTCTACATAAATGTTAACAGCCTCTCATTTTTATTGGCAGAAACTCGATTCATCCCCTTTACTTCTCTCAATAATAAATGCTGTCGTCCAGGAAATATATTTTCAGTCTGAGGCGATGCCGCCGCATTTGGTATCAGGGCGAGCGTCATTTTTTATGTTATTAAAAAACATACTCTTTCCCATCTTGTTACGTAAGCACGAGGTAAAATGCTGGTTAAGAATGTCGCATTTTAGTGCTATCCTGTATGCCCTGAACATTACGTGCTATGTTCTGACTTATTCTGCCAGTGATGCGTTTAACACATTGATTTTATGGTGAATTTCTATTGTTAGTATCATGTGAAGCGAAGCAAAGCAACCCTTTGAAAGGTGGGCGGCGCGTTCTGCCCGCCAGCAGGTTGTCGTCCCGAGGATGAGCAGCCTGAACGTTAATTTGAGAGATTTCTTCTTCCTCTGAACGGAGGAAGTATTGAGAATCAGGCCTTTGCGCCTGAACGTTGCGGAGAAAAAGCATGGCGGGAGATGACCGCGAGCCTATCGGACGTAAGGGAAGACCCTCACGTCCGACAAAACAGAAAGTCACCCGTCGCCGGGTCCGGGAAGAGGACTACGACGACGAGTATGATGACGATGATTATGAGGATGAGAAACCGGTGCCGAGAAAAGCCAAAGGCAAAGGTGGCAAGCCTCGTCGTAAGCGCAGCTGGCTGTGGCTGCTGGTCAAGCTGGGGATTGTCTTCGCGGTGCTGATTGCCGCCTATGGCGTCTACCTCGACCAGAAAATCCGCAGCCGCATCGACGGTAAAGTTTGGGAGCTGCCGGCTGCGGTCTATGGACGGATGGTGAACCTTGAGCCGGACATGCAGATCAGCAAAAACGAGATGGTGCGTCTGCTGAACGCCACCCAGTATCGTCAGGTTAGCGCGATGACGCGTCCCGGCGAATATACGGTGCAGGCCAACAGCATCGAGATGATCCGCCGTCCGTTCGATTTCCCGGACAGTAAAGAAGGGCAGGTGCGCGCGCGTCTGACCTTCGACGGCGACCATCTGGAAACCATCGAGAATATGGATAACAACCGCCAGTTCGGTTTCTTCCGCCTCGATCCGCGGCTTATTACCATGCTGCAGTCGCCGAACGGCGAGCAGCGTCTGTTCGTGAAGCGCAGCGGCTTCCCTGACCTGCTGGTGGATACACTGCTGGCGACCGAAGACCGCCACTTCTACGAGCACGATGGCATCAGCCTCTATTCCATCGGCCGTGCGGTGCTGGCGAACCTGACGGCAGGCCGGACGGTGCAAGGGGCAAGTACCCTGACTCAGCAGTTGGTGAAAAACCTGTTCCTCTCCAGCGAGCGCTCCTACTGGCGTAAAGCCAACGAAGCGTACATGGCGCTGATCGTCGACGCCCGCTACAGCAAGGATCGCATCCTTGAGCTGTACATGAACGAGGTGTACCTCGGTCAGAGCGGCGATAACGAAATTCGCGGCTTCCCGCTGGCCAGCCTGTACTACTTTGGCCGTCCGGTGGAAGAGCTGAGCCTCGACCAGCAGGCGCTGCTGGTGGGGATGGTGAAAGGGGCCTCGGTGTATAACCCGTGGCGCAACCCGAAGCTGGCCCTTGAGCGACGCAATCTGGTGCTGCGTCTGCTGCAGCAGCAGCAGGTCATCGACCAGGAGCTGTACGACATGCTGAGCGCGCGTCCGCTGGGCGTGCAGCCGCGCGGCGGGGTCATTTCACCACAGCCGGCGTTCATGCAGATGGTGCGTCAGGAGCTGCAGGCGAAGCTGGGCGATAAAGTAAAAGATCTCTCCGGCGTGAAGATCTTCACTACCTTCGACTCGGTGGCGCAGGATGCCGCGGAAAAAGCGGCTACTGAAGGGATCCCGGTACTGAAGAAACAGCGCAAGCTGGCAGATCTGGAAACCGCCATGGTGGTGGTGGACCGCTTTACCGGTGAAGTGCGGGCGATGGTCGGCGGCGCGGAGCCGCAGTTCGCCGGCTACAACCGCGCGATGCAGGCCCGCCGGTCGATTGGTTCTCTGGCCAAGCCGGCGACCTATCTGACCGCGCTGAGCCAGCCGAATCAGTATCGCCTGAATACGTGGATCGCCGATGCGCCAGTGACCATTCGCCTGTCCAATGGCCAGACCTGGTCGCCGCAGAACGACGATCGTCGCTTCAGCGGCCAGGTGATGCTGGTAGATGCCCTGACTCGTTCGATGAACGTGCCGACGGTTAACCTCGGGATGGCGCTGGGCTTGCCGGCGGTGGTCGATACCTGGACCAAACTGGGGGCGCCGAAGAATCAGCTCAACGCCGTGCCGGCGATGCTGCTTGGCGCGCTGAACCTGACGCCGATTGAAGTGGCCCAGGCCTTCCAGACCATCGCCAGCGGCGGCAACCGTGCACCACTCTCCGCCCTGCGGTCAGTGATTGCGGAAGATGGCACGGTGCTGTATCAGAGCTACCCGCAGGCGGAGCGCGCGGTGCCTGCCCAGGCGGCCTACATGACGCTGTGGACCATGCAGCAGGTAGTGCAGCGCGGGACGGGGCGTCAGCTGGGGGCGAAGTATCCGGGCCTCCATCTGGCGGGGAAAACCGGGACCACCAACAATAACGTCGATACCTGGTTTGCCGGGATCGACGGTAGCCAGGTGACCATCACCTGGGTGGGTCGCGACAATAACCAGCCAACCAAACTGTACGGTGCCAGCGGTGCGATGTCGATTTATCAGCGTTATCTGGCGAACCAGACGCCAACGCCGCTGGTGCTGACGCCGCCCGAAGATGTGGTCGACATGGGCGTGGACAGCAACGGCAACTTCGTCTGCAGCGGCGGGATGCGTTCGCTGCCGGTGTGGACGACGCAGCCGGATGCGCTGTGCCGCCAGGGCGAGATGATGCAGCAGCAGCAGTTGCAGCAGCAGGAAGCGAACAACCCGTTCAATCAGTCCGGGCAGCAGCAGCCTCAGCAGCAACAGCAGCCGCAGCAACAGCCGCCGAAGCAGCAGGAGAAGAGCGACGGCGTCGCGGGCTGGATCAAGGATATGTTCGGCAGTAACTGATTTAAGCCCTAAGACCAGACCCCTTAAGACGAAAGTATTAAGGGGTTTTTTTATGCCTGTAAAAAAGTTAACGGCTCTTTAACTCCATAATAACTATCTGGTTATTAATTCAGCCCTCGACCCGCAGCGACAGGCATATCGCTTGCCTTGCCTTCGACGTTTCGCCTATTATATCGCCCGTCATAATAATAATTCTCGTTTACGTTATCATTCACTTTCATCAGAGATATACCCATGGCGCGTCCAAAAACTGCTCAGCCAAATCACTCGCTGCGTAAAGTCGCAGCTGTAGTAGCCACGGCGGTTAGCGGCATGTCTGTCTACGCACAGGCAGCAGAACAACCGAAGCAAGAAGAAACCATCACCGTCGTTGCCGCTCCGGCCGCCCAGGAAAGCGCCTGGGGACCGGCGCCGACCATCGCGGCGAAACGCTCCGCCACGGCGACGAAAACCGATACCCCGATTGAAAAAACGCCGCAGTCTGTGTCGGTGGTGACGCGCCAGGAGATGGAGATGCGCCAGCCGACGACGGTAAAAGAGGCGCTCTCCTATACGCCAAGCGTCTTCTCCACCCGCGGCAGTTCGACCACCTATGACGTGGTCACCATTCGCGGCTTCACCACCTCGACGACCGTCAACACCAACCAGTATCTGGACGGCATGAAGCTGCAGGGGAATAACTACTCTGAAGTCTCCATGGATCCTTACTTCCTGGAGCGCGTGGAAGTGATGCGCGGGCCAACTTCGGTGCTGTACGGCAACAGCAACCCGGGCGGTATCGTCAGCATGGTCAGCAAACGCCCGACCACCGAGCCGCTGAAAGAAGTGCAGTTTAAGATGGGCACCGACAATCTGTGGCAGACCGGGTTTGACTTCAGCGACGCCATTGATGATGCCGGCGTCTGGTCTTACCGCCTGACCGGCCTGGGCCGCAGCCAGGATGCCCAGCAGCAGATGGCGAAATCGACCCGCTACGCGGTGGCGCCCTCCTTTAGCTGGCGTCCGGACGATAAAACCGACTTCACATTCCTGAGCAACTTCCAGAATGACCCGGATGCGGGCTACTACGGCTGGCTGCCGCGTGAAGGCACCGTGGTGCCGTATTACGACGCCAACGGTAAGGCGCACAAGCTGCCAACCGATTTCAATGAAGGCGAGGCGGATAATAAAATCTCCCGCCGCCAGAAGATGGTGGGCTACAGCTTCTCCCATCAGTTCGATGACACCTTTACCGTGCGGCAGAACCTGCGCTATGCCGAGGTCGATACCCTGTATCGCTCGGTGTACGGCAATGGCTATGTCGCGCCGGGCTACATGAATCGCGCCTATGTGCGCTCCGACGAGCACCTGAACACCTTTACCGTCGATACCCAGCTGCAGTCTGATTTCGCCACCGGCGCGGTCAGCCATACGCTGCTGACCGGCGTGGACTACTCGCGGATGCGTAATGATGTGGATGCCGACTACGGGACGGCGGATCCTATCAGCATGAATAATCCGCAGTACGGCAACCCGAATATTGAGGTTACCTTCCCGTACGCGGTGCTCAACCGGATGGAACAGACCGGCCTGTACGCGCAGGATCAGATGGAGTGGGATAAGTGGGTCATGACCCTGGGCGGTCGTTACGACTACGCCACCACCTCAACGTTAACCCGCGCCACCAACAGCCTGGCGGAGAACCACGACCAGCAGTTCAGCTGGCGCGGCGGCATCAACTACCTGTTCGATAACGGTATCTCTCCGTACTTCAGCTACAGCGAATCGTTTGAACCGGTATCGGGCTCCAGCAGCAGCGGCAAGCCGTTCGATCCGTCGCGCGGTAAGCAGTATGAAGCCGGCGTGAAATATGTGCCGAAAGATATGCCGGTGGTGGTCACCGCGGCGGTCTATCAGCTGACCAAAGACAAGAACCTGACGGCGGATCCGGCTAACCAGGCGTTCAGCATCCAGACCGGCGAGATCCGCTCCCGCGGCCTTGAGCTGGAGGCGAAAGCGGCAGTTAACGCCAATATCAACCTGACCGCAGCCTACAGTTACACCGATGCGGAATACACTCACGATACGGTGTTCAACGGCAAACGTCCGGCGGAAGTGCCGCGTAATATGGCCTCCCTGTGGGCGGATTATACCTTCCACGAAACCGCGCTCAGCGGTCTGACGATTGGGGCCGGGGCGCGCTATATCGGTTCAACGGTCAGCTACTACAAAAATGACACCAGCACCGGTAAGAAAAATGATTCCTTTAGTGTGGCCGGTTATGCGCTGATGGATGCGACGGTGAAATACGATCTGGCGCGCTTTGGCCTGCCGGGATCGTCGGTTGGCGTCAACGTCAACAACCTGTTCGACCGCGAATATGTCTCCAGTTGCTACAGCGAATACGCTTGCTACTGGGGGGCCGGACGTCAGGTCGTCGCCACCGCCACCTTCCGTTTCTAACCACCTACGGGCGCGGTTCGCCGCGCCCTTTATCAGGTTATCGCTATGCAGGAACAGACTCCGCACGCAGAAACCACCTTCGCGTTGGATCGCGTCACTTTCCGTGTGCCTGGCCGCACGTTGCTCCATCCGCTCTCGCTCACCTTCCCGGCTGGAAAAGTCACAGGCCTGATCGGTCATAATGGCTCCGGCAAGTCGACGTTACTGAAAATGCTTGGCCGTCATCAGCCGCCTTCCGCAGGCGATGTGCTGCTGGACGGGCAGCCGCTGGAGAGCTGGGGCAGCAAAGCCTTTGCCCGCAAAGTGGCCTATCTGCCGCAGCAGCTGCCGCCGGCCGAGGGTATGACGGTGCGTGAGCTGGTGGCCATCGGCCGCTACCCGTGGCACGGCGCGCTGGGTCGCTTTGGCGCGGCGGACCGCGAGAAAGTGGAAGAGGCGATTGCGCTGGTGGGACTGAAGCCGCTCGCCCATCGCCTGGTGGACAGCCTCTCCGGCGGCGAACGCCAGCGGGCGTGGATCGCCATGCTGGTGGCGCAGGATAGCCGCTGTCTGCTGCTCGATGAACCCACCTCGGCGCTGGATATCGCCCATCAGGTTGATGTCCTCGCGCTGGTGCATCGTCTCAGCCAGCAGCGCGGCCTGACGGTGATCGCCGTCCTGCACGACATTAATATGGCGGCCCGCTACTGCGACTATCTGGTGGCCCTGCGCGGCGGAGAAATGATCGCCCAGGGGACGCCGGCGGAACTGATGCGCAGCGACACCCTGGAACAAATCTACGGCATCCCGATGGGGATCCTGCCGCACCCGGCCGGCGCGGCGCCGGTAAGCTTTGTCTATTGATGATGACCCCGACTCAGATAACCCGACGCCGCCTGCTGACCGCGATGGCGCTCTCGCCGCTGCTGTGGCAGATGCGCGGCGCGCAGGCGGCGAACATTGACCCGCAGCGCGTGGTCGCCCTGGAGTGGCTGCCGGCGGAGCTGCTGCTGGCGCTGGGCGTCACGCCTTACGGCGTGGCCGATATCCCCAACTATCGCCTGTGGGTGAACGAACCCGCGCTGCCCGACTCGGTGATCGATGTCGGTTTGCGTACCGAACCCAATCTTGAACTGCTGACGCAGATGAAACCGTCATTTATCGTCTGGTCGGCAGGCTACGGCCCGTCGCCGGAGAAGCTGGCGCGTATCGCCCCCGGCCGCGGATTTACCTTCAGCGATGGCAAACGTCCGCTGGCGATGGCTCAGCGCTCGCTGCTGGAGATGGCTGACCTGCTGGGCAAAACACAACAGGCTCAGCACCACCTGGCGGAGTTTGAGGCGCTGATGGCGAGCCTGAAGCCGCGTTTTGCCGGGCGCGGCGACCGTCCGCTGTTGATGATCTCCCTGCTCGATCCGCGCCATGTACTGGTGTTTGGCGAAAACTGCCTGTTCCAGGAAGTGCTCGATCGCTTTGGCATCAAAAACGCCTGGCGCGGCGAAGCGGCGTTCTGGGGCAGCGTCAGCGTTGGCATCGACCGGCTGGCGGCGTTTAACGAGGCCGATGTGATCTGTTTCGATCATGGTAACGAGCGGGAGATGACCCAACTGCTGGCGACCCCGCTGTGGCAGGCGATGCCGTTCGTGCGCGCGGGGCGCTTCCAGCGCGTTCCGGCGGTGTGGTTCTATGGCGCGACGCTGTCGGCGATGCATTTTGCCCGCGTGCTGGCCGAGGCCCAGGGGAATCCGGCATGAATAGGCGTATTTCACCGTTAGCCATTATCCTGCTGGCCGGGCTGCTGGTTGCCGCCTTCGCGTTGAGCATCGTCAATCTCAATGTCGCCTTGCCCTATGCGCAATGGCGGCAGGCGCTGTGGCAGCCGGATAGCGATCGGATTGCCCAGATGCTGTTTCATTACAGCCTGCTGCCGCGGGTGGCCGTTTCACTGCTGGTGGGGGCCGGGCTGGGACTGGTCGGCGTACTGTTCCAGCAGGTGCTGCGCAATCCGCTGGCGGAGCCAACCACCCTTGGCGTCGCCACCGGCGCGCAGTTGGGGATCACAGTCACTACGCTGTGGGCCATCCCCGGCGTGCTGGCGTCGCAGTTTGCCGCGCTGGCCGGAGCCTGTCTGGTGGGAGCGCTGGTGTTTGGCGTCTCCTGGGGCAAGCGCCTGTCGCCGGTAACGCTGATCCTGGCGGGCCTGGTGGTCAGCCTCTACTGCGGGGCGCTTAACCAGCTGATGGTGATTTTCCATCACGACCAGCTGCAGAGTATGTTCTTGTGGAGCACCGGGACGCTGACGCAAACCGACTGGAGCGTGGCGCAGCGCCTGTGGCCGCAGCTGCTGGGCGGCGCAGTACTCACGCTGCTGCTGCTGCGTCCGCTGACCCTGATGGGGCTTGATGACGGAGTGGCGCGCAACCTTGGGCTGGCGCTGTCTCTGGCGCGCCTCGGCGCCCTGACGCTGGCGATCGTAATGAGCGCGCTGCTGGTCAACGCGGTCGGGATTATCGGCTTTATCGGCCTGTTCGCGCCGCTGCTGGCGAAAATGCTCGGCGCCCGTCGACTGCTGGCCCGGCTGCTGCTGGCGGCGCTGATCGGCGCGCTGCTCCTGTGGCTTTCAGATCAGGTGATCCTCTGGCTGAGCAGGGTATGGCGGGAAGTCTCCACCGGCTCGGTCACCGCCCTGATTGGCGCGCCGCTGCTGCTGTGGCTGCTGCCGCGGCTTCGCAGCATCAGCGCCCCGGTGATGAACGGCGGCGATAACGTGCAGCCTGAGCGCTATCACGTGCAAGGGTTTGTTCTCGGGGGCGTCGCGTTGCTGCTGCTGGCGGTGAGCGTGGCGCTGGCCTTTGGTCGCGATGCCCACGGTTGGCTGTGGGCTCACGGCGATCTGCTGGAGCAACTGCTGCCCTGGCGCTGGCCGCGAGTGCTGTCGGCGCTGTTCGCCGGGGTGATGCTGGCGGTCGCCGGCTGTATTATCCAGCGCCTGACCGGCAACCCGATGGCCAGTCCGGAAGTGCTGGGCATCAGCTCCGGCGCCGCCTTTGGCGTGGTGCTGATGCTGTTCTTCGTCCCTGGCGACGCCTTTGGCTGGCTGCTGCCGGCCGGGAGCCTTGGCGCGGCCGGCACCTTGCTGATCATTATGCTGGCCGCCGGGCGCGGCGGCTTTTCGCCGCATCGGATGCTGCTGGCGGGGATGGCGCTCAGTACCGCCTTCACCATGCTGCTGATGATGCTGCAGGCCAGCGGCGATCCGCGCATGGCGCAGATCCTGACGTGGATCTCAGGGTCGACCTACAGCGCGACGCCGGAGAGGGTGGTCCGCAGCGGCGCGGTGATGCTGCTCCTGCTGGCGCTGGCGCCGCTCTGTCGCCGCTGGCTGACCATCCTGCCGCTGGGCGGGGAGGCGGCGCGAGCGGTGGGCATGGCGCTGACCTCATCGCGGATTGTTCTGCTGCTGCTGGCGGCCTGCCTGACGGCGGCGGCGACGCTGACCATCGGCCCGCTGAGCTTCGTCGGGCTGATGGCGCCGCATATCGCACGGATGATGGGCTTCCGGCGCACGCTGCCGCATATGGTGATCTCCGGGCTGACTGGCGGGCTGCTGCTGGTCTTCGCCGACTGGTGCGGACGAATGATCATGTTTCCCTACCAGATCCCGGCGGGGCTGTTATCAACCTTTATCGGCGCGCCGTACTTTATCTATTTGCTGAGAAAGCAGAGCCGCTAACGCGTGGCGTTAGCGCGAAAGATCCCGGATAGCGGCGCGTTGCGCTTTATCCGGGCTACCGCACGGTGCCGTTTTTTTGTCGGGTAGCGGCTAACGCCTTACCCGACCTACGGTCCGTGCCATTGCGGGTTTGGCAGGCCGGGTAAGCGGAGCGCCACCCGGCATGCAGGGAGCTTACAGTTTGGCAAACACCCGACGCGCGGCGTCGATGGTATTGTCGATATCTTCTTCGCTGTGGGCCACGGACATAAAGCCAGCCTCAAATGCTGACGGCGCCAGGTACACGCCTTCCTCCAGCATCAGATGGAAGAAGCGCTTGAAGCGTTCGACATCGCACTTCACCACATCCTGATAGCAGGTGACAGTTTCGGCATCGGTAAAGAAGATGCCGAACATGCCGCCGACGTTATTGACCACCAGCGGGATCCCGGCGTCACGCGCCGCATCAAGCAGACCTTGCGCCAGCTGGTTGGTCAGCTCGGTGAGGGTTTCATGTACGCCCGGCTGCGCCACTTCTCTTAAGCAGGCGAAGCCGGCGGCCATGGCGATCGGGTTACCGGAGAGGGTACCGGCCTGATAAACCGGGCCGGTGGGGGCCAGCGCGTCCATCACCTCGCGACGGCCGCCGAAAGCGCCTACCGGCATCCCGCCGCCGATGATTTTCCCGAGACAGGTCAGATCCGGCTCCACGCCGTAATAAGCCTGCGCGCCCGCCAGCGCCACGCGGAAGCCGGTCATCACTTCGTCGATGATCAGCAGGGCGCCAAATTCGTCGCACAGCGCGCGCAGGCCCGGCAGGAACTCCGGCTGCGGCGGAATGCAGTTCATATTCCCGGCGACCGGCTCGACGATGATGCAGGCGATATCCTGTGGATATTGCTCGAACGCCGCGCGCACCGAGGCGAGGTCGTTATAGGTGCAGGTCAGGGTGTGTTTGGCGAAATCAGCCGGCACGCCCGGCGAGTTCGGCTGGCCGAGGGTCAGCGCGCCGGAACCGGCTTTCACCAGCAGGCAGTCGGCATGGCCGTGGTAGCAACCTTCGAACTTGATGATCTTGTCGCGGCCGGTGAAGCCGCGCGCCAGGCGAATCGCGCTCATGGTGGCTTCGGTACCGGAGTTCACCATCCGCACCATATCCATGGTCGGTACCAGCTCGGTCACTAGCGCCGCCATTTTCACTTCCATTTCGGTCGGCGCGCCAAAGCTCAGGCCGCGTGACGCCGCCTCGATCACCGCGTTGCGGATCGCCGGATGGTTGTGGCCCAGCACCATCGGACCCCAGGAGCCGACATAATCGATATAGGCCTTTCCATCCACGTCATAGAGGTAAGCGCCATCCGCGCGTTCGATAAACAGCGGGGTGCCGCCGACGCCGGTAAAGGCGCGCACCGGCGAGTTAACGCCGCCGGGGATCAGTTCGCGCGCAGTATGGTACAGATTTTCAGATTTGCTCATGGCCAGGGTCCTGGTTCGTGAAAAATGTTTTATCGGCTATTCTAAGTTATTCCAGGATGGTTATGAAAGTTTTGCCCAATTGAAACAATGTGCCGCAAGGGCATTTTTTTGACGACGCAGCGCGCCGGGGCGGCTAAAATGCCTCTCTCTTCATTTGTATTACCAATAATTGATAACGGCATGAAAGCAGAAACTCCCTCTTTTGAAGCACATCAGTTCGTGCGGGTGCGTCGCGGCGATGCGGTGCGCCGCTTAATTCAGCGCGATAAAACGCCGCTGGCGGTGCTGTTTATGGCGGCGGTGGTCGGCACGCTGGCCGGGCTGGTGGGCGTGGCGTTTGAAAAGAGCGTGAACTGGGTGCAGAACCAGCGGATCGGCGCGCTGGCGCAGGTAGCGGACCATTGGTATCTGGTCTGGCCGCTGGCGTTTATCTTGTCGGCGCTGCTGGCGATGGTCGGCTATTTCCTCGTGCGCCGCTTTGCGCCGGAGGCTGGCGGATCGGGGATCCCGGAGATCGAAGGGGCGCTGGAGGAGCTGCGGCCGGTGCGCTGGTGGCGCGTGCTGCCGGTAAAATTCATCGGCGGCATGGGGACCCTGGGCGCCGGAATGGTGCTGGGACGCGAAGGGCCGATGGTGCAGCTTGGCGGCAACATTGGGCGCATGGTGCTGGATATTTTCCGCATGCGCAGTCCGGAAGCGCGGCACACGCTGCTGGCGACCGGCGCAGCATCGGGTCTCTCAGCGGCTTTTAACGCGCCGCTGGCTGGTATCCTGTTTATCATCGAAGAGATGCGCCCGCAGTTCCGCTACAACCTGATCTCCATTAAAGCGGTATTTACCGGCGTGATCATGTCGAGCATTGTGTTTCGCATTTTTAACGGCGAGGCGGCAATTATAGAGGTGGGCAAGCTGAGCAATGCCCCGGTGAATACCCTGTGGCTGTACCTGGTGCTGG
Organism: Klebsiella sp. JB_Kp031; assembly: GCF_040064295.1. Classification (NCBI taxonomy): domain Bacteria; kingdom Pseudomonadati; phylum Pseudomonadota; class Gammaproteobacteria; order Enterobacterales; family Enterobacteriaceae; genus Klebsiella; species Klebsiella sp. JB_Kp031. Next base: position 46,292 of record NZ_JBEAJW010000039.1, on the reverse strand, counting down.
GGATGCTGTTTGGCTGCTTCGGCCCGCTGTTTAATTTTCTGGTGCTGCGCACCCAGGATCTGTTCCAGCACATTCACGGCGGCAACATCAAAAAATGGGTGTTAATGGGCGGGATCATCGGCGGGCTTTGCGGTCTGCTGGGGCTGATGCAGCCCTCCGCGGTGGGTGGTGGCTTTAACCTGATCCCCATCGCCGCCGCTGGTAACTTCTCCGTCGGTTTGCTGCTGTTTATCTTTATTGCCCGCGTGGTGACCACGCTGATCTGCTTCTCCTCCGGCGCGCCGGGGGGCATCTTCGCCCCGATGCTGGCGCTCGGCACGCTGCTGGGCACGGCGTTCGGCATGGCGGCTATTCCGCTGTTTCCGTCCTACCATCTCGATGCCGGCACCTTCGCTATCGCCGGCATGGGCGCGCTGCTCGCCGCCTCGGTGCGCGCGCCGCTGACCGGTATTGTGTTGGTGCTGGAGATGACCGATAACTATCAGCTCATTTTGCCAATGATTATTACCTGCCTTGGCGCAACACTACTGGCGCAATTCCTCGGCGGTAAGCCTTTGTATTCGACCATTCTGCAACGTACTCTGGCGAAGCAGGAGGCCGAGCAGGCGGCAAAAGCGCAGCAGGCGCCCCGGGAGAATACTTGAACGATTTACCAGGGTATTAGATAATGGCTCAAAAGGCCCGGTTATTCTTTAACCGGCCGGAAGTATCAATGGGAGCAAAAAATGAGTGATGACGTAGCGTTGCCGCTGGAGTTTACCGAAGCCGCAGCCAATAAAGTAAAACACCTGATTGCGGATGAAGATAATCCGAACCTGAAACTGCGCGTGTATATTACCGGCGGCGGTTGCAGCGGTTTCCAGTATGGCTTCACCTTCGACGATCAGGTGAACGAAGGGGATATGACCATTGAGAAACAGGGTGTCGGCCTGGTGGTTGACCCAATGAGCCTGCAGTATCTGGTCGGCGGCTCTGTCGACTATACCGAAGGGCTGGAAGGTTCGCGCTTTATCGTGACCAACCCGAACGCGAAAAGCACCTGCGGCTGCGGATCCTCGTTCAGCGTGTAAAGCGAGTGCGACCGGGCGTCTTCCCCTTCTGCGAGAGGGTGCCAACGTTAAAAACGGTAACCTCAGGTTACCGTTTTGCTTTTATGACCGTCCGTTATCGTCCAGCGCAAACGTCGGCAGCTTCAGGTGCCAGCGGATCGCCGCCAGACGAATCACCAGGGTCACCACCATCCCCATCATCGCCGAATTCTCCAGCGGGAGATGAAAGGTGTCGTGCGCGGTGGCGTGGACAATGCCGCCCACAATACAGGCGGTGGCGTAGATCTCGGTGCGCAGAATCATAGGAATTTCGCGCGCCAGCACGTCGCGGATTATCCCGCCGCCAACGCCGGTCACCACGCCCATGCACACCGCGACCAGCGGGCCGCTGCCGGCGAGAAACGCTTTATTCACCCCGATGCCGACAAACACCGCCAGACCGACGGCATCAAGAACGGGCAGGATCCATTTCGGCAGCCGGCGCGGCTGGCGGACCAGCAGGATGGTCAGCATGCTGGTGACCATTGCCACCACCAGATCGGTGGGATCTTTGACCCAGAATACCGGGCCATTCGCCAGCGCCATATCGCGGATGGTACCGCCGCCCACCGCCGTCACCACGCCTAACACCAGCACGCCGAATGGGTCCATACGCAATTTCCCCGCCAGCAGAACGCCGGAGATCGCGAAGACAGCTGTGCCAATAATATCCAGCCAATAGACAAGCATCGTTGATTCCCACTGAACATCCGGTATGCCGGATGGTTATTTTACCTGGTCGAGCGCCGCACAAAGTTGTTTGGCGGCGAGGATAATACGTGGGCTTGCGCGTTCAAACCAGTCGCTGTGTAACGCAATCAACGAAATGGTGAGCTGATATTGCCAAAAGCGCTGCGCTTCGGCGATGCGGCTGGCGTCGCCGGTCACCACAATCGCCTGCGGCTGACGGGCCAGCACCTGTTCGCGGCTCACCTGCGGCCAGGGAACGCGGCTGGCGGCAAAGATATTCTCGCCGCCGCACAGCCTCAGCACCTGATCCTGAATTGAGCCGGGGCCGCTGGTGAATAGCGGTGCGGAACCGAACTGCAGGAAGACGCGTTTCTTCGGCGCGCTGGCATAGCGCGCTTTCAGCGCATCGTATTCCTGCTGCATCGCCTGCGCCGCCTGCTGTGCTTTTTCCGGCTGTGGGCTCCACTGCGCCAGCTGACGCAGGGTGGCGATGATCTCTTCGATGGTCGAAGTCTGTACCCACAGGACGTGGATCCCCAGCGACTGCAGCTGGTTAACCTGACGTTCGGCATTACCCCCGCGCCAGGCCAGCACCAGGTCTGGCTTGAGCGCTACGATGCGCTCCAGGTTCATTCCCTGCCAGCTGGCAACTTGCTCAATCGTTTTGGCCTGCGGCGGATAATCGGAATAACTGCTGACGCCGACCGGCGTGATCCCGGCGGCAAAGGCCAGTTCGGTATTGGCGGGGGAGAGGGTGATCACCCGCGGCGCGGCCAGCAGCCACGCCGGGGCGAGTAACAGCAGCGCGGCAAGCGCGAAGGAGAGCGACTTAGCCACGTGCCAGGTTCTGTACCAGATTCTCCACCATCAGGGTGGACTGTCTGGCGGCGACCGCAAGGAACTCCTCAAAGCTGAGGTGAGACTGCTGGTCGGCCACATCGGAGATGGCGCGAACCACCACGAAAGGAACCTTAAAGTTATGGCAGACGTGAGCGATGGCGGTCGCTTCCATTTCCACAGCGATCGCCTGCGGGAAATTATGGCGGATCTTCGCCAGACCGACAGAGCCGTTAATGAAGGCATCACCGCTGACGATCAGGCCGCGAACGGCATTGAGATCTAACGCGTTAATGCAGCTCTCCGCCGCGGCCACCAGTTTTTCGTCCGCTTTAAAGCCGGCCGGACAGCCAGGCAACTGGCCGTACTCATAGCCGAAGGCGGTGACGTCGGCGTCGTGGTAGCGCGCTTCATCGGAGACGACGATATCGCCGACCTTCAGCGTCGGCGCCAGGCCGCCGGCAGAGCCGGTATTAATGATCACGTCAGGCTGGCAGCGCTCCAGCAGCAGGGTCGCGCCCATCGCCGCGGCCACTTTCCCGATACCAGACTTCAGCAGCGCGACGTCAACGCCGTGAAGTTGGCCGGTATAGATTTCGCTCCCGCCAATAGTGATAGTCTGGCGGTTTTCGATTTTGTCGCGCAGAAGGGTAACTTCCTCTTCCATAGCGCCAATAATGCCAATTTTCATAGATTTACTCGCGATGTGTCAGGTTTAGTTGCATAGTCTATCATGCGCTTAAGGGGAAGCGTATTGCTCGCGCGGGAGAGGCTATGGCAAAGATTGATTTTCGCAACAAGATAAACTGGCGTCGACGCTTCCGTTCGCCGCCGCGTGTCGAGACGGAGCGCGACATCCTGCGGATCTTCGAAAGCGATCGGGGACGGATCGTCAACTCGCCGGCAATCCGTCGCTTACAGCAAAAAACTCAGGTCTTCCCGCTGGAGCGCAACGCGGCGGTGCGTACCCGCCTGACCCACTCGCTGGAGGTGCAGCAGGTGGGACGCTATATCGCCAAAGAGGTGCTGAGCCGGCTGAAAGAGCTGAGGCTGCTGGAAGAGTATGGCCTGGAAGAGCTGACCGGGCCATTCGAGAGCGTGGTGGAGATGGCCTGCCTGATGCACGATATCGGCAATCCCCCGTTTGGCCATTTTGGCGAGGCGGCGATTAACGACTGGTTCCGCCAGCGTCTGGCGCCCGGCGATGCGCTCGGGCAGCCGCTGACCGACGATCGCTGTGAAGTGCAGGCATTACGCTTGCATGAAGGGGAAACGTCGCTTAACGCGCTGCGCCGCAAAGTGCGCCAGGATCTCTGCAGCTTTGAGGGCAACGCCCAGGGCATTCGTCTGGTCCATACGCTGATGCGCATGAATCTGACCTGGGCGCAGGTCGGCTGTATTCTGAAATATACTCGGCCGGCGTGGTGGTCTGAGGCGACGCCAGCCAGCCACAGCTATTTAATGAAAAAGCCTGGCTACTATTTAGCCGAAGAGGAGTATGTGGCGCGCCTGCGTAAAGAACTGGATCTGGCGCCTTACAATCGGTTCCCATTAACCTGGATTATGGAAGCCGCGGATGACATCTCATATTGCGTCGCGGATCTTGAGGACGCGGTGGAAAAACGTATTTTCAGCGCTGAGCAGCTTTATCAGCATCTTTACGACGCCTGGGGCTGCCATGAAAAAGGATCGTTATTCTCACAGGTAGTGGAAAATGCCTGGGAGAAATCACGAGCCAATTCCCTGAAACAGAGCGCGGAAGATCAGTTTTTTATGTATTTGCGGGTGAACACGCTGAATAAGCTGGTGCCCTACGCGGCGCGCCGATTTATTGACAACCTGCCGGCCATCTTTACGGGCGACTTTAATCATGCGCTGCTCGAGGACGACAGCGATTGCAGTCAGCTGCTGGAGCTTTATAAAAATGTGGCGATGAAACAGGTGTTTAGCCATCCGGATGTCGAGCAGCTGGAATTGCAGGGCTACCGGGTGATCAGTGGCCTGCTGGATATCTATCAGCCGCTGCTGAAATTATCGCTCGAGGATTTCAGCGAATTAGTGGCGCAGGAGCGGGTACGGCGTTTACCCATTGCCTCCCGGCTGTATCAGAAACTATCAACCCGCCACCGGCTGGCCTATGTGGAAGCGGTAAATAAGCTGGCGCGCACGGCGCCTGAATTTGCGCTGATGGAATACTATTATCGCTGCCGTCTGATTCAGGATTATATCAGCGGGATGACGGATTTGTATGCGTGGGATGAATATCGGCGGCTAATGGCGGTGGAATAAGCTGGAGTTTTGTAAAGATGGACAATAAATTTTTACTTTTTCCAGAAACTTAATTCCGGAACTTAGCGCTATAAAATGACTCTGATAGTCACGTACACAGCAACTTTCGTTTTCTGATATTGAGATTGAAACTGATGAAAAAAACCACGTTAGCAATGAGTGCACTGGCTCTGAGTTTAGGTCTGGCGTTGTCCCCGCTCTCTGCGAGCGCGGCAGAAACGGCATCTTCGGCCACTAATGCACAGCAGATGCCAAGCCTGGCCCCGATGCTGGAGAAGGTGATGCCGTCGGTGGTGAGCATTAACGTTGAAGGTAGCACCACCGTTAATACCCCACGGATGCCACGTAACTTCCAGCAGTTCTTTGGCGATAATTCGCCGTTCTGCCAGGACGGTTCTCCTTTCCAGAGTTCGCCGTTTTGCCAGGGCGGCGGACAGGGCGGTCAGCCTGACGGCGGCCAGCAGCAGAAATTTATGGCGCTGGGCTCCGGCGTCATCATTGATGCCGCCAAGGGGTATGTGGTGACCAACAACCACGTCGTGGACAACGCCACCACAATTAAGGTTCAACTGAGCGATGGCCGTAAGTTTGATGCCAAAGTCGTTGGCAAAGATCCGCGCTCTGATATCGCGCTGATTCAGATTCAGGATCCGAAAAACCTGACGGCGATTAAGCTCGCCGACTCTGACGCGCTGCGCGTTGGCGACTACACCGTGGCTATCGGTAACCCGTTCGGTCTGGGCGAAACCGTGACCTCCGGGATTGTTTCCGCGCTGGGTCGTAGCGGCCTGAACGTGGAAAACTACGAAAACTTTATCCAGACCGATGCGGCGATTAACCGCGGGAACTCCGGCGGCGCCCTGGTGAACCTCAACGGCGAGCTGATCGGCATCAACACCGCCATTCTGGCGCCGGACGGCGGCAACATCGGTATCGGTTTTGCTATCCCAAGCAACATGGTGAAAAACCTGACCGAGCAGATGGTGAAATATGGCCAGGTGAAACGCGGCGAGCTCGGCATCATGGGGACCGAACTGAACTCTGAGCTGGCGAAAGCGATGAAAGTCGACGCTCAGCGCGGCGCCTTTGTCAGCCAGGTGATGCCGGGGTCGGCGGCCGCGAAAGCGGGCATTAAAGCCGGCGACGTGATCACCTCTCTCAACGGGAAGGCGATCAGCAGCTTCGCCGCGCTGCGTGCCCAGGTCGGCACCATGCCTATCGGCAGCAAAGTTGAGCTTGGTCTGCTGCGCGACGGCAAACCGGTGACCGTGACCGTCGAACTGCAGCAGAGCAACCAGACCCAGGTTGACTCCAGCACCATCTTCAACGGGATTGAAGGGGCGGAAATGAGCAACAAGGGTCAGGACAAAGGTGTGGTGGTCAATAATGTGAAAGCCGGTACCCCGGCGGCGCAGATTGGCCTCAAGAAAGGCGACGTCATCGTCGGGGCGAACCAGCAGCCGGTGAAAAACATCGCCGATCTGCGGAAAATCTTCGACGCCAAACCGTCCGTGCTGGCGCTGAATATTCAGCGCGGCGACGCCTCTATCTATCTGCTGTTGCAGTAACAGTCAGCGCTCGCTCTCCAGCCCCTTCCCTCGCCGAGGGCAGGGGCTTTTTTTCGTTCTGTGACCGCTTCCACAACTCCACATATCTCACCCGGGCTTCGGGCATATGCACAATGCAGCAGAGCAACGACTCTTTTATGCTGGTGCCCTGCAAAGGGGAGGATTACATGGCTGGCTGGCATCTTGATACCAAAATGGCGCAGGATATTGTGGCGCGGACGATGCGCATCATCGATACCAACATCAACGTGATGGATGCCCGCGGGCGGATTATCGGCAGCGGCGATCGGGAAAGGATTGGTGAATTGCACGAAGGCGCGCTGCTGGTGCTTTCCCAGGGGCGGGTGGTGGATATCGACGATGCGGTGGCTCGCCATCTCCACGGGGTGCGCCAGGGCATTAACCTGCCGCTGCGCCTGGAGGGGGAGATCGTCGGGGTGATCGGCCTGACCGGCGAGCCGGAGTCGCTGCGAAAATATGGCGAGCTGGTGTGCATGACGGCTGAGATGATGCTGGAGCAGTCGCGACTGATGCATCTCCTGGCGCAGGACAGCCGTCTGCGCGAAGAGCTGGTGATGAACCTGATTCAGGCGGAAGAGCATACCCCGGCGCTGAACGAATGGGCGCAGCGTTTAGGAATTGATCTGAATCAGCCGCGCGTGGTGGCGATGATTGAGGTGGACAGCGGCCAGCTCGGCGTGGACAGCGCGATGGCAGAGCTACAGCAGCTGCAGAACGCGCTGACCACCCCCGATCGCAATAATCTGGTGGCCATTGTCTCGCTCACGGAAATGGTGGTGTTGAAACCGGCGCTGAACAGCTTTGGCCGCTGGGACGCAGACGATCACGTCCGCCGCGTCGAGCAGCTTATCGCCAGGATGAAAGAGAATGGGCAGCTCCGCTTCCGCGTGGCGCTGGGCAACTTCTTCACCGGTCCCGGGAGTATCGCCCGCTCTTACCGTACCGCACGCACGACGATGATGGTGGGCAAGCAGCGGATGCCGGAGAGCCGCTGCTACTTCTATCAGGATCTGATGCTGCCGGTGCTGCTTGACAGCCTGCGCGGCGGCTGGCAGGCCAATGAGCTGGCCCGTCCGCTGGCGCGTCTCAAGGCGATGGACAACAACGGGCTGCTGCGGCGAACGCTGCAGGCGTGGTTTCGCCATAACGTGCAGCCGCTGGCGACGTCAAAGGCGCTGTTTATTCATCGCAATACCCTGGAGTACCGGTTGAATCGTATCTCGGAGCTGACGGGGCTGGATCTTGGCAGCTTTGACGACCGGCTGCTGCTGTATATTGCGCTGCAGCTGGATGAACAACGCTAAGGCGTGGAGGTAAAAAAATGCCGGGTAGCGACTCGCCATACCCGGCCTTGGACGATGCATGCTGTCCTTAGCGGCTTGATACCGCCAGCCCGGTCAGGCGACGCGCCGCCGGGGATGCGCTTACTTACGGGTGAGCTTTTCCAGATCGGCTTCGATTTCGCTGATCTTATTGGTGACCACACTTTCCAGATGGCGTAAATCGTCGAGGATTTTACGCTTGAGATCGATTTCAGTGCGATCGCGCTGGCAGATCTGATCCAGCTCATCGATAACGTAGCGCAGGTTCGGGCTGATCTCCTGGACCTCTTTGTAGCCCTGGCCGACGCCGTCGGCGACGACGGTTTTGCGCTGACGCGGATATTTGAACTTCACGCTCTTGGCGAAGAATTCGCCTTTGTCTTTCTGAAAGTAAATTTTCAGAATGTCATTGTTAGCTTCCTGCCGCAGGCTATAGCGATCGATCTCATCAGGGTTGGTAATGCCAAGACTTTTCAGATTATCGTACATAACGGTACCTTTGATAGCATCATAACCATTGAATAATTAACGAAAAAATCCATTTTCGCCAGCATCAAATATAAAAAAAGCGGGATATCTCCCGCTTTTTATTTGCTTTAGTCGATGGTGCGCAGCAGTTCGTTAATGCCGACCTTGCCGCGGGTTTTGGCATCGACTTTCTTCACGATCACCGCGCAGTACAGGCTGTATTTACCATCTTTCGACGGCAGGTTGCCTGATACCACTACCGAGCCAGCCGGCACGCGGCCGTAGAAGACTTCGCCGGTTTCGCGATCGTAGATTTTGGTGCTCTGACCGAGGTAAACGCCCATGGAGATCACGGAGCCTTCTTCGACAATCACCCCTTCAACCACTTCAGAGCGCGCGCCGATGAAGCAGTTATCTTCGATGATGGTCGGGTTCGCCTGCAGCGGCTCCAGTACGCCACCAATGCCGACGCCGCCGGACAGGTGAACGTTTTTACCGATCTGCGCGCAGGAGCCGACGGTGGCCCAGGTGTCAACCATGGTGCCTTCGTCAACGTAGGCGCCGATGTTCACATAGGACGGCATCAGCACGGTGTTGCGGGCGATGAACGCGCCCTGACGCACCGCTGCCGGCGGCACCACGCGGAAACCTTCTTTCTGGAAACGCGCTTCGTCATAGTCAGCGAATTTCATCGGGACTTTATCGAAGTAGCGGCTTTCCGCACCATCGATAACCTGGTTATCGTTAATACGGAAAGAGAGCAGTACCGCCTTCTTCAGCCACTGATGCGTCACCCACTGACCGTCGATCTTCTCAGCGACGCGCAGCGCGCCGGAATCCAGAAGGGCGATAACCTGGTTAACCGCTTCGCGGGTCACGGTATCCACATTAGCCGGCGTGATGTCGGCGCGACGCTCGAAAGCGGACTCAATAACGTTCTGTAACTGCTGCATTGTTTCTTTCCATTCACTAAAAAAAATACGTCACCCTTTATCGTTTGGATTGAGGGCCGCTGTCAACCGTTGTTGCACTTCTTGTTGCAGCTCATTATTAAGGGCACGCCGGTCGGCGGTAGCGATTATAAATAAATCTTCTACTCGCTCACCAATTGTCGTAATTCGCGCCCCGTGAAGCGAAATTCCGAGGTCGGCGAATACCTGACCGACACGGGCGAGCAGCCCGGGCTGGTCAAGGGCTATCAGCTCGAGAAACGATTTCCGATCGGTATGGGTCGGCAGAAAATTTACCTCGGTGTCCACCGAGAAATGACGCAGTTTTGCCGCCTGACGACGGGGCGCCGGGGGCTCCCAACTGCGCTGCGTGATGGTCTGTTCCAGACCCTGGCGGATCGCTTCGTGGCGATCGGCGGACAGCGGACTGCCGTCGGGTTCGAGGACAATAAAGGTGTCCATCGCCATGCCGTCGCGGGTGGTGAAGATCTGCGCATCGTGGACGCTGAGGTTGCGACGGTCCAGTTCGCCACACACCGCGGCGAACAGGTAAGGGCGATCCGGGCTCCAGATAAAAATCTCCGTTCCGCCGCGGGTGGCCTGCGAGCTCAGGAGGATCATCGGCTTATTCAGATCGTGGCGCAGCAGGTTGCGGGCGTGCCAGGCGAGCTGCGTCGGCGTATGTCGCACGAAATAATTGGCGCGGCAGCGGTTCCAGATCTGATGCAGCGCCTCTTCATTAATATTGTCCATCCGCAGCAGGGCCAGCGCCTGCAACTGATGGTGACGCACGCGTTCGCGCATGTCCGGGGTGCTTTGCATGCCGCGACGCAGCTGTTTTTCAGTGGCGAAATAGAGTTCGCGCAGCAGGCTCTGCTTCCAGCTGTTCCACAGGGTTTCGTTGGTGGCGCAGATATCGGCGACGGTCAGACACACCAGATAGCGCAGGCGATTTTCCGTTTGCACCTCCTCGGCGAACTGCTTAATCACCTCCGGATCCTGAATATCGCGCCGCTGGGCGGTGACCGACATCAGCAAGTGGTGACGCACCAGCCAGGCGACCAGCTGCGTTTCCCGGGAGTTCAGCCCGTGTAGCTCGGCAAACTTCAGCACATCCTGCGCGCCGAGGATCGAGTGGTCGCCGCCGCGCCCTTTGGCGATGTCGTGGAACAGGGCGGCGATTAAAATCAGCTCCGGGTGCGTTAAACGCGGCCATAACTCCACGCACAGCGGGTGGCGGCTACGAGTCTCTTCTTTAGCAAAACTCTCCAGCTTGAGCATCACGCGGATGGTGTGTTCATCGACGGTATAGGCGTGAAACAGGTCGAACTGCATCTGGCCGACGATATGAGACCACTGCGGCATATAGGCCCACAGCACGCTGTGAAGATGCATCGGCAGCAGTCCGCGACTCACTGCTCCCTGATGGCGCAGCATGCTGAGAAAGAGCGTGCGCGCCTCCGGGATATAGCACAGCGGCTGGGTCAGATGGCGGCGGGCGTGGCGCAGATGGCGCAACGTCGTGGAGTAGATGCCGGTGATGGTGCTGTTGCGCACCATAATATAAAACATGCGCAGAATGGCCTGCGGCTCGCGAATAAACAGCGTATCGTCACGCAGATCGATCAGCGTGCCGCGCAGCTGGAAGTCATCATCGATCGGGCGCGGTTTTTCATCCTCGGTCAGCGCAAGGATGGCCTCTTCAAACAGCTGCAGCAGCATCTGGTTCAGCTCGCTCACCCGGCGGGTGACGCGGAAGAAGTCCTTCATCATATGCTCAATCGGCTGGTTGCCGTCGCCTTCATAGCCGAGCCGGCGGGCGACGCTGAGCTGGCGGTCGAAAAGCAGGCGGTTGTCATAGCGAGTGAGTTCGAGATGCAGCGCGAAGCGGATACGCCACAGTTGATGCAGACACTCGTTGAGCTCATTGCGCTCGGCTTCGGTCAGAAAGCCGAAGCCGACCATCTCATCCATTGAGGTGGCGCCGAAATGGCGGCGAGCCACCCACTGTAGCGTATGGATATCGCGCAGGCCGCCGGGGCTGCTTTTCACGTCCGGCTCGAGGTTATAGCTGGTGCCGTGATAACGCTGATGACGGACGTTCTGCTCTTCGACCTTGGCGGCGAAGAACTTTTCTGATGGCCAGAAGCCGTCGCTAAAAATATGTTTTTGCAGCTCAAGGAACAGCGCGACATCGCCGATCAGCAGGCGCGATTCGATTAAGTTCGTGGCGACGGTGAGATCTGAAAGCCCTTCCAGCAGACACTCTTCGAGAGTGCGTACGCTATGGCCTACCTCCAGTTTGACGTCCCACAGCAGCGTCAGCAGTTCGCCGACCTTTTGCGCCTGGTCGTCCGGCAGCTTTTTGCGGCTGAGGATCAGCAGATCGACGTCAGAAAGCGGATGCAGCTCGCCGCGACCGTAGCCGCCGACGGCCACCAGCGCCAGGTCGCAGACGGATTCGAATCCACTGGCGATCCACAACCGCTGCAGCAGCTGGTCGATAAATTCGGTGCGCGCCGCAATGAGCAGCTCCGCGGCGATACCGGCGTCAAACGCCTCGCCCAGCCAGTGCTGAAAGGTATCGATGTGCGCCTTTATTGCAGCACAGTTCAGATCGCCCTGCGGCCAGCTCACCGGATGTTCCGGCGGGATGGGCAGAAGAGGGGAGGCTGTGTCAGGTAATGAGTTGCTCATCGCGTCACCATAAGAAAAAACTATCTAATAAAAAAGCCGGCGGGCGCCGGCTTTTCATCATTCATCGTGCGAGATTATCGCCGGGATGGTGTCATCCTTACGTAGCGTCAGAATTTCGCAGCCGTTGTCTGTCACCACAATAGTATGCTCATACTGTGCAGACAAGCTCCGGTCTTTAGTTTTCACCGTCCAGCCGTCTTTCATGCTGCGGATCTCTTTTTTACCGGCGTTGACCATCGGCTCGATGGTAAAGGTCATGCCTGGTTTGAGCACGACGTTGGTTTCCGGCGAGTCGTAGTGCAGCACCTGCGGCTCTTCATGGAAGCCGCGGCCGATGCCATGACCGCAGTATTCGCGAACCACGGAGAATCCTTCCGCTTCCACATATTTCTGGATCGCCGCGCCGATGGTGCGCAGATTGATGCCCGGCTTCACCATCTTCAGCGCCAGGTACAGGCTTTCCTGAGTGATGCGGCACAGGCGCTCGCCGAGAATCGTCGGTTTGCCGACGATAAACATTTTGGAGGTATCGCCATGGAAATCATCTTTAATGACGGTCACGTCGATATTCACGATATCGCCATCTTTCAGCAGTTTGCCGTCGTCAGGGATACCGTGACAGACCACTTCGTTGACCGAAATGCAGACGGATTTCGGATAGCCGTGATAGCCGAGACAGGCGGAAATGGCCTTCTGCTCGTTAACGATATAGTCGTTACAGATACGGTCCAGTTCGCCAGTGCTGACGCCCGGCTTAACCCAGGGTTCGATCATTTCCAGCACTTCAGCGGCCAGGCGACCGGCAACGCGCATTTTTTCAATATCTTCAGATGTCTTAATAGAAATAGCCATGGAGTATGTCCAGCAGTGTCGATATTTTCGACAATAATAGAGTAAGTCCTGTCAATGGTAACAGTCCGGGCAGGCTGGTGCCAAACTGAGAATCATTAACAGCACGCGACGTCAACAAGAGTTGGTGTCTGGGTGGATTTTGTGGTATAAAGCGCGCCGGACTTCCGATCCATCTCAGATACACAGGATGGACGGGAGCGACAAATCTCACTTTGTGTAACAACACACACGTATCGGCACATATTCCGGGGTGCCCTTTGGGGTCGGTAATATGGGATACGTGGAGGCATAACCCCAATTTAATCTATAGAGGTTTTAAACATGGCAACTGTTTCCATGCGCGACATGCTCAAGGCTGGTGTTCACTTCGGTCACCAGACCCGTTACTGGAACCCGAAAATGAAGCCGTTCATCTTCGGTGCGCGTAACAAAGTTCACATCATCAACCTTGAGAAAACCGTACCGATGTTCAACGACGCTCTGGCTGAACTGAACAAGATCGCTGCTCGTAAAGGTAAAATCCTTTTCGTTGGTACTAAGCGCGCTGCAAGCGAAGCGGTAAAAGACGCTGCTCTGAGCTGCGACCAGTTCTTCGTGAACCATCGCTGGCTGGGCGGTATGCTGACTAACTGGAAAACCGTTCGTCAGTCCATCAAACGTCTGAAAGACCTGGAAACTCAGTCCCAGGACGGTACTTTCGACAAGCTGACCAAGAAAGAAGCGCTGATGCGTACTCGTGAGCTGGACAAGCTGGAAAACAGCCTGGGCGGTATCAAAGACATGGGCGGCCTGCCGGACGCACTGTTCGTAATCGACGCTGACCACGAGCACATCGCTATCAAAGAAGCAAACAACCTGGGCATCCCGGTATTTGCTATCGTTGATACCAACTCTGATCCGGACGGCGTAGACTTCGTTATCCCGGGTAACGACGATGCAATCCGCGCAGTAAGCCTGTACCTGGGCGCTGTTGCTGCTACCGTTCGTGAAGGTCGCTCTCAGGACCTGGCTTCTCAGGCGGAAGAAAGCTTCGTAGAAGCTGAATAATAAGGTTTAAGCCCTTATTAGTACCGTGTATGAATAGGGGCCCATTATCGGCCCCTTTTTTCAATTTACGCTGTTTGGCCGTTGGCCGGGCAGTATCCACATCTCCCGAGGATTTTAGAATGGCTGAAATTACCGCTTCCCTGGTAAAAGAGCTGCGCGAACGTACTGGCGCAGGCATGATGGATTGCAAAAAAGCGCTGACTGAAGCGAATGGCGACATCGAGCTGGCAATCGAAAACATGCGTAAATCCGGCGCGATCAAAGCGGCGAAGAAAGCAGGCAACGTGGCTGCTGACGGCGTGATCAAAACCAAAATCGAAGGCAACTACGGTTACATTCTGGAAGTTAACTGCCAGACTGACTTCGTTGCTAAAGATGGTGGTTTCCAGGCATTTGCTGACAAAGTACTGGACGCCGCTGTTGCGGGTAAAATCTCCGACGTTGAAGTTCTGAAAGCGCAGTTCGAAGAAGAACGTGTTGCCCTGGTTGCTAAAATCGGTGAGAACATCAACATCCGTCGTATCGCTGTTCTGGAAGGCGACGTTCTGGGCAGCTACCAGCACGGTGCGCGCATCGGCGTTCTGGTTGCCGCTAAAGGCGCTGACGAAGAGCTGGTTAAGCAGCTGGCAATGCACGTTGCTGCAAGCAAGCCGGAATTCGTTAAGCCGGAAGACGTGTCTGCTGAAGTGGTAGAGAAAGAGTACCAGGTTCAGCTGGACATCGCGATGCAGTCCGGTAAGCCGAAAGAAATCGCAGAGAAAATGGTTGAAGGCCGCATGAAGAAATTCACCGGCGAAGTTTCTCTGACTGGTCAGCCTTTCGTCATGGAGCCGAGCAAATCTGTTGGTCAGCTGCTGAAAGAGCACAACGCTGACGTGACTGGCTTCATCCGCTTTGAAGTGGGCGAAGGCATCGAGAAAGTTGAGACTGACTTTGCAGCAGAAGTTGCTGCGATGTCCAAGCAGTCTTAATTTTTACAAGGAGCCGCCTGAGGGCGGCTTCTTTTTGCGCCCATTTTGTAAATTCAGCCAACTGCTTATAGTGACCGCGCTGAAATGCGACATACAATGTCGCCGGAATTCTCACATCTCATTCGTTGACAGTCTCAGGAAAGAAACATGGCTACCAATGCAAAACCCGTCTACAAACGTATTCTGCTGAAATTAAGTGGCGAAGCGCTGCAGGGCTCAGAAGGCTTCGGTATTGATGCAAGCATACTTGACCGCATGGCTCAGGAGATCAAAGAGCTGGTTGAGCTGGGTATTCAGGTTGGCGTAGTAATTGGTGGCGGTAACCTGTTCCGTGGTGCTGGTCTGGCGAAAGCGGGTATGAACCGCGTTGTGGGCGACCACATGGGCATGCTGGCAACGGTTATGAATGGCCTCGCGATGCGCGATGCGCTCCACCGCGCCTATGTGAACGCTCGTCTGATGTCCGCCATTCCGCTGAACGGCGTGTGCGACAACTACAGCTGGGCAGAGGCGATCAGCCTGCTGCGCAACAACCGCGTGGTGATCCTTTCCGCGGGTACCGGCAACCCGTTCTTTACCACCGATTCCGCAGCCTGCCTGCGCGGTATTGAAATTGAAGCCGATGTGGTGCTGAAAGCCACCAAGGTTGACGGCGTATTCACCGCTGATCCGGCCAAAGATCCTTCCGCCACGATGTACGATCAGCTGACCTACAGCGAAGTGCTGGAAAAAGAGCTGAAAGTGATGGATCTCGCGGCCTTCACCCTGGCGCGTGACCATAAATTGCCGATTCGCGTCTTCAACATGAACAAACCTGGCGCCCTGCGTCGCGTGGTGATGGGCGAAAAAGAAGGCACATTGATCACGGAATAATTCCCGTCTGCGCCAAATCCGGGTAATATTCCGCTTTACTTTCGCGGGGATATTACCCGGTGATTTTCATTAAATCTGACTATACTTAGCTCATTTTCCGACGGGTGCCCCGTCTGGTCTGACTGAGACAAGCTTTCAAGGATTCGTAACGTGATTAGCGATATCAGAAAAGATGCTGAAATCCGCATGGAAAAATGCGTCGAAGCATTCAAAAACCAAATCAGCAAAATTCGCACGGGTCGTGCTTCTCCGAGCCTGCTGGACGGGATTGTTGTTGAATACTACGGTACGCCGACCCCGCTGCGCCAGCTGGCCAGCGTCACCGTCGAAGACTCCCGTACCCTGAAAATCAACGTCTTTGACCGTTCTATGTCCGCGGCCGTTGAAAAAGCGATCATGGCGTCCGACCTCGGTCTGAACCCAAGCTCTGCCGGCAGCGATATTCGTGTTCCGTTGCCGCCGCTGACCGAAGAGCGTCGTAAAGATCTGACCAAGATCGTGCGTGGTGAAGCTGAGCAGGCGCGCGTTGCCGTACGTAACGTTCGCCGCGACGCCAACGACAAAGTCAAAGCGCTGCTGAAAGAGAAAGAGATCAGCGAGGATGACGATCGCCGTTCTCAGGACGACGTGCAGAAAATGACTGACGCCGCCATCAAGAAAGTTGACGCGGCGCTGGCAGACAAAGAAGCAGAACTGATGCAGTTCTGATGCTCTGCCCTTACTCGGGCCTGACAGCGTCTGGTCTGAGTAAAATCCGAAACGCCGTACAGAAGACTGTACGCTCAATTCTCGGGATTGCGTTGCGACCGCTGGCCTTGTAGCCTTTAGCGCTAAGTTGAAGGCCTAATGCCGCCGTCTTATCCCTGATAATTGCTGCGTAGGGGCTTGCTGGCGGCGTTTTGCTTTTTATTCTGTTTCCACTCTTCTGGACGTCTCATGAAGCAATTAACCGTTCTCGGTTCGACCGGCTCCATTGGCTGTAGCACGCTGGACGTGGTGCGCCATAATCCCGGTCGCTTTTCCGTCGCCGCGCTGGTCGCGGGGAAAAACGTTGACCGTATGGTTGAACAATGCCTTGAATTTACCCCCCGTTACGCCGTGATGGACGATGCGCAAAGCGCTGAGCGATTGCGCACCCGTCTGCAGGAACATGGCTGCCGTACCGAGGTGCTGAGCGGCCAGCAGGCGGCGGCAGAGGTCGCAGCGCTGGAGGAGGTCGATCAGGTGATGGCGGCTATCGTCGGCGCGGCGGGGCTGGTGCCGACGCTGGCGGCGATCCGCGCCGGGAAAACGGTGTTGTTAGCGAATAAAGAGTCGCTGGTGACCTGCGGTCGCTTGTTCATGGAGGCGGTTCAACGGTCGGGGGCGCGATTGCTGCCGGTCGATAGCGAACATAACGCGATTTTTCAGAGTATGCCGGAGACAATTCAGCAGCATCTGGGATACGCTGACCTGGCGCAGAATGGCGTTTCATCCATCCTGCTGACCGGCTCGGGCGGGCCTTTCCGTGAGACAGCGGTAGCTGATCTGGCGGCGATGACGCCGGATCAGGCCTGCCGTCATCCTAACTGGTCGATGGGACGCAAGATCTCCGTTGACTCCGCTACGATGATGAACAAAGGCCTGGAATATATTGAAGCGCGTTGGCTGTTTAACGCCTCGGCCCGGCAGATGGAGGTTCTTATCCATCCGCAGTCGGTGATCCACTCGATGGTTCGCTATCAGGACGGCAGTGTGCTGGCGCAGCTTGGGGAGCCGGATATGCGCACGCCGATCGCCCATACCATGGGCTGGCCGCAGCGGCTGAACTCCGGCGCTAAGCCGCTGGACTTCTGCCAACTGAGCAATCTGAGCTTCTCCGCGCCAGACTATACGCGGTATCCGTGCCTGAAGCTGGCGATGGAGGCGTTTGACGTCGGCCAGGCGGCGACCACCACGCTGAATGCGGCCAATGAAGAGTCGGTTGCCGCGTTTCTGCATGGCGATATCCGCTTTACCGATATTGCGGCGGTTAACCAGACTGTGCTGGATAAGATGAACCTGCAGGAGCCGCAAAGCATTGATGACGTTCTGGTTATCGACGCTGAGGCCCGCGCGGTTGCTCATCAACAGCTGAAACGGTTGGTCACCCAGGCGTAACGCGGTGATATTTGTGGGCGCAAAGCTTCAGTGATATAGTCTGCGCCACCCGATCGTTGCATTTTGTTGTTAAAGATTACGGTGGCCGTGGCAAAACACGGCTTTTTTGCGTAAAGCTTTTGGTTGTTCTCTGCGATTGGCTGCAGCCCCGGCACCGGATAAAAATGCGTATCCAGCGCGGCCCGGTGGCCTCTGTTTGGTGGCTAGTTAATCCTTATTATGGACTTAAAACGCGTGATGTTGTCTGCTAATCAAACTGTCAGCGAAATATCGCCCACACATGGCTGCCGTCATGTCGCCATTATTATGGATGGCAACGGCCGTTGGGCGAAACGGCAAGGTAAAATTCGCGCTTTCGGGCACAAGGCCGGTGCGAAATCCGTGCGTCGCGCGGTCTCTTTCGCGGCGAATAATGGGATTGAGGCGTTAACGTTATACGCGTTCAGCAGCGAAAACTGGAACCGTCCGGCTCAGGAAGTCAGTGCGCTGATGGAGCTGTTCGTCTGGGCGCTGGATAGCGAAGTCAAAAGCCTGCACCGACACAATGTGCGTTTGCGGATTATTGGCGACACCACGCGCTTCAATGCGCGCCTGCAGGAGCGTATCCGCAAAGCGGAAGCGCTGACCGCGAACAATACCGGCTTAACGCTGAATATTGCGGCCAATTACGGCGGTCGCTGGGATATTACCCAGGGCGTTCGTTTGCTGGCGAAACAGGTACAGGACGGGACGCTGCTGCCTGAGCAGATCACGGAAGACATGCTGAGTCAGCAGGTCTGCATGCATGAACTGGCTCCCGTAGATTTAGTTATTAGGACCGGGGGAGAGCACCGAATAAGTAATTTTCTGATTTGGCAAATTGCCTATGCCGAACTTTACTTTACGGATGTTCTTTGGCCCGATTTTGCTGAACAGGACTTTGAAGGTGCACTCCATGCCTTTGTTAATCGAGAGCGTCGTTTCGGCGGCACTGAGCCGGGTGGCAGTCATGCCTGATGGGGGTCACTTTTGCTGAAGTATCGCCTGATATCTGCTTTCGTCTTAATCCCCGTCGTCATTGCGGCGCTGTTTTTATTGCCGCCTATGGGGTTTGCTATCGTGACCCTGGTGGTCTGTATGCTCGCCGCATGGGAGTGGGGGCAACTGAGTGGTTTCACCTCGACGTCGCAGCGGGTCTGGCTGGCGGTGTTGTGCGGCCTTCTGCTGGCGGCGATGCTGTTTCTGCTGCCGGAATACCATTATGACGTTCATCAACCGATGGTTGAAGGCTCGCTGTGGGCCTCTTTCGTCTGGTGGATCGTCGCGCTGCTGCTGGTGCTCTCTTATCCGGCGTCGGCGGCATTCTGGCGTCACTCTAAAGTGCTGCGCCTCATCTTCGGTATCCTGACCATTGTCCCGTTTTTCTGGGGCATGCTGGCGCTACGCGCCTGGCACTATACCGATAACCATTACAGCGGTGCGCTGTGGCTCCTGTACGTGATGATTCTGGTCTGGGGCGCGGATTCCGGCGCCTATATGTTTGGTAAAATGTTTGGCAAGCACAAGCTGGCGCCGAAGGTTTCGCCGGGAAAAACCTGGCAGGGCTTTTTTGGCGGTTTGCTGACCGCGGCGGTGATCTCCTGGGCCTACGGGGTGTGGGCCCATCTTGACGTTACGCCAACGGTGCTGCTGGTCTGTTCGGTAGTAGCCGCCCTGGCTTCGGTGCTGGGCGATCTGACGGAAAGTATGTTTAAGCGCGAGGCCGGCATTAAGGACAGCGGGCACTTGATTCCCGGACACGGCGGTATTCTCGATCGTATCGACAGCCTGACGGCGGCGGTGCCGGTCTTCGCCTGTCTGCTACTGTTGGTCTTCAGGACGATTTGACGGAAGGTGATATGCTGAGCGTGCTCTGGAATCTGGCAGCTTTTATCATTGCGCTTGGCGTACTGATTACGGTGCATGAGTTTGGCCATTTTTGGGTAGCGCGTCGCTGCGGTATCCGGGTTGAGCGTTTTTCTATCGGCTTCGGCAAAGCGTTGTGGCGGCGGATGGATAAGCAGGGTACGGAGTTCGTCATTGCCCTGATCCCGCTGGGCGGCTACGTCAAGATGCTGGATGAGCGTGTTGAAGCGGTGGCGCCGGAGATGCGCCACTACGCGTTCAATAATAAAACCGTCGGCCAGCGTGCGGCGGTGATTGCCGCCGGTCCCATCGCTAACTTCCTTTTCGCTATCTTTGCCTACTGGCTGGTCTTCATCATCGGCGTTCCTGGGGTCCGTCCGGTAGTGGGTGAAATAACGCCCAATTCGGTTGCCGCGCAAGCACAAATTGCAAAAGGAACGGAACTTAAAGCGATAGATGGTATCGAAACGCCTGATTGGGATGCGGTGCGTCTGCAGCTGGTGGCCAAAATCGGCAACCCGCAAACAATACTTACCGTCGCCCCTTTCGGGACTAATCAGCGCCAGGATAAAATCGTCGATCTGCGGCACTGGGCGTTTGAGCCAGACAAGCAAGATCCCGTCACGTCGCTGGGGATCCAGCCGCGCAGCGCGCAGATTGATACAGTGCTGGCGGAGGTCCAGGCGGGCTCGGCAGCGCAGAAAGCAGGTTTGCAAGCGGGCGACCGGATCGTTAAAGTCGATGGTCAACCGTTAACGCAGTGGATGACGTTTGTTAATCTGGTGCGCGATAATCCGGGCAAAGCGCTGGCGCTGGAGATTGAACGGCAGGGGAGTGCGCTGCCGTTAACCCTGACGCCGGATGCAAAAACGGTGAAAGGTAAGGCAGAAGGGTTCGCAGGGGTGGTGCCAAAGGTCATCCCGCTGCCTGAAGAATACAAGACAGTACGTCAGTACGGACCGTTTGCCGCCATCGCTGAAGCCACGGATAAAACCTGGCAGCTGATGTCACTGACGGTCAGGATGCTGGGTAAATTGATAACCGGTGATGTCAAACTGAACAACCTCAGTGGGCCGATCTCTATCGCTCAGGGGGCTGGAATGTCAGCGGAGTTTGGGTTGATTTATTATCTGATGTTCCTTGCGCTGATTAGCGTGAACCTCGGAATCATCAACCTGTTCCCACTACCCGTACTGGATGGGGGACATCTGCTGTTTTTGGCGATTGAAAAGCTGAAGGGCGGGCCGGTATCCGAGCGAGTTCAAGACTTTAGTTATCGCATTGGCTCAATACTGCTGGTGCTGTTAATGGGGCTTGCACTTTTCAATGATTTCTCTCGGTTATAAGAGAGTTTGTTAGGAAGAACGCATAATAACGATGGCGATGAAAAAGTTGCTCATAGCGTCGCTGCTGTTTAGCAGCGCGACTGTATACGGTGCTGAAGGGTTCGTGGTGAAGGACATTCATTTCGAAGGCTTGCAGCGTGTCGCTGTTGGTGCGGCCCTCCTCAGTATGCCAGTGCGTCCTGGCGATACGGTGACCGACGATGATATCAGTAACACTATTCGCGCGCTGTTTGCCACTGGCAACTTCGAGGACGTCCGCGTCCTGCGCGATGGTGATACCCTGCTGGTGCAGGTGAAAGAGCGTCCGACGATCGCCAGCATCACCTTCTCCGGCAACAAGTCGGTGAAAGATGACATGCTCAAGCAGAACCTTGAGGCCTCTGGCGTTCGGGTGGGCGAGTCGCTTGACCGCACGACCATCGCGGATATCGAGAAGGGCCTCGAGGATTTCTACTACAGCGTCGGTAAATACAGCGCCAGCGTCAAAGCGGTCGTTACCCCGCTGCCGCGTAACCGTGTCGACCTGAAACTGGTCTTCCAGGAAGGCGTCTCCGCTAAAATTCAGCAGATCAACATCGTCGGCAACCATGCGTTTTCGACTGATGAGCTGATCTCCCACTTCCAGCTGCGCGATGAAGTGCCGTGGTGGAACGTGGTCGGCGACCGTAAATACCAGAAGCAGAAACTGGCGGGCGACCTTGAAACCCTGCGCAGCTACTACCTGGATCGCGGCTATGCCCGTTTCAACATTGATTCTACCCAGGTCAGCCTGACGCCGGATAAGAAAGGGATCTATATCACCGTCAACATCACCGAAGGCGATCAGTACAAGTTTTCCGGGGTACAGGTGACGGGCAACCTCGCCGGCCATTCCGCGGAAATCGAAGCGCTGACCAAAGTCGAGCCGGGTGAACTGTATAACGGCGCGAAAGTGACCAAGATGGAAAACGACATCAAGAAACTGTTGGGTCGTTATGGTTACGCCTACCCGCGCGTACAGTCGCAGCCGGAGATCAACGACAGCGATAAAACCGTTAAGCTGCACGTCAACGTCGACGCGGGCAACCGCTATTACGTGCGTAAAATTCGCTTCGAAGGCAATGACACCTCCAAAGACGCCGTTCTGCGCCGCGAAATGCGCCAGATGGAAGGCGCGTGGCTGGGCAGCGACCTCGTCGATCAGGGTAAAGACCGTCTCAACCGTTTAGGCTTCTTCGAAACGGTCGATACCGATACCCAGCGCGTACCAGGCAGTCCGGACCAGGTCGACGTAGTCTACAAGGTGAAAGAGCGTAACACCGGTAGCTTCAACTTCGGTATCGGTTACGGTACCGAGAGCGGCGTCAGCTTCCAGGCGGGCGTTCAGCAGGATAACTGGTTAGGTACTGGCTATGCTGTCGGGATCAACGGCACCAAAAACGACTACCAGACCTATACCGAGCTGTCGGTGACCAACCCGTACTTCACCGTAGACGGTGTGAGCCTCGGCGGTCGTATCTTCTATAATGACTTTGACGCGAACGATGCGGATCTGTCTGACTATACCAACAAAAGCTATGGTACAGACGTCACGCTGGGCTTCCCGGTCAACGAATACAACACGCTGCGCGCGGGCGTCGGGTATGTGCATAACTCCCTGTCCAATATGCAGCCGCAGGTGGCGATGTGGCGTTACCTGAACTCGATGGGCCAGTATCCGGACAACACCAACGACCGGAACTCGTTCAGTGCGAATGACTTCACCTTCAACTACGGTTGGACCTATAACAAGCTTGACCGCGGCTTCTTCCCAACCGAAGGTTCGCGCGTCAACCTGAACGGTAAAGTGACCATTCCGGGTTCGGACAACGAATACTACAAAGCGACGTTGGATACCGCCACCTATGTGCCGATCGACAACGATCATGAATGGGTGGTGCTGGGTCGTACCCGCTTTGGCTATGGCGATGGTATCGGCGGCAAAGAGATGCCGTTCTATGAGAACTTCTATGCAGGTGGCTCCAGCACCGTGCGTGGCTTCCAGTCGAACACCATTGGTCCGAAGGCGGTGTACTTCCCGTCGAGCAGCCGTCATGATGGCGACAGCGGCTATACCAACGACTGTAAGAGCACCGAATCCGCACCGTGTAAATCCGATGATGCGGTGGGCGGTAACGCCATGGCGGTGGCCAGCCTGGAGCTGATTACCCCGACGCCGTTTATTAGTGACAAATATGCGAACTCGGTCCGGACTTCCTTCTTCTGGGATATGGGTACCGTATGGGATACTCACTGGGATTCGAACGCGTACGCTGGATATCCGGATTACAGCGATCCGAGCAACATCCGTATGTCTGCGGGTATTGCCGTGCAGTGGATGTCGCCGTTGGGGCCGTTGGTCTTCTCCTACGCCCAACCGTTCAAAAAGTACGATGGAGACAAAGCCGAACAGTTCCAGTTTAACATTGGTAAAACCTGGTAATTGTTGGCGGCAACGGAATGCAAGTGCAGTATAGCGCTGACCGTAGGCGATAACGCGTTTATCGCCTCGCCACGCAAATAACGGTACCCCTGGGTACTCATGGGATGGTAAGGAGTTTATTGTGAAAAAGTGGTTATTAGCTGCAGGTCTGGGTTTGGCAATGGTAACTTCCGCTCAGGCGGCAGATAAAATTGCCCTGGTGAACATGAACAGCCTGTTCCAACAGGTTGCCCAGAAAACTGGCGTTTCCAACACGCTGGAAAACGAGTTCAAAGGCCGCGCTAGCGAACTGCAGCGTATGGAAGGCGACCTGCAGTCTAAAATGCAGCGTCTGCAGTCCATGAAGCCGGGCGCCGATCGTACCAAACTGGAAAAAGACGTGATGGCTCAGCGCCAGACCTTCTCCCAGAAAGCGCAGGCGTTTGAACAGGATCGCGCTCGTCGTTCCAACGAAGAGCGTGGCAAACTGGTGACCCGTATCCAGACTGCCGTACAGAGCGTAGCGAAAGATCAGAGCATCGATCTGGTGGTTGACGCGAATGCCGTTGCATACAACAGCAGCGATGTAAAAGACATCACCGCTGATGTGCTGAAACAGGTTAAATAAGTAATGCCTTCAATTCGACTGGCTGATCTCGCGCAGCAGTTGGATGCAGAATTACACGGTGATGGCGACATCGTCATCACCGGCGTTGCGTCCATGCAGAGCGCGAAAACGGGCCAAATCACTTTCATGGTCAACCCTAAGTACCGTGAGCACCTGGCCGCTTGCCAGGCTTCTGCCGTTGTGATGACGCAGGATGATTTGCCTTTTGCCCATAGCGCCGCGCTGGTAGTGCGTAATCCCTACCTGACCTACGCGCGCATGGCTCAAATTCTGGATACCACGCCGCAGCCGGCACAGGATATCGCGCCGAGCGCGGTTATCGATCCGACGGCGAAGCTGGGTAGCAACGTTGCCATCGGCGCCAACGCCGTTATCGAATCCGGGGTAGAGCTGGGCGATAACGTGGTCATCGGCGCAGGCTGCTTCGTTGGGAAAAATACGAAAATAGGCGCCGGCTCGCGTCTGTGGGCTAATGTGACCGTTTACCATGAGATTGAGATCGGCGAGAATTGTCTGATCCAGTCCAGCACGGTGATCGGCGCGGATGGCTTTGGCTACGCCAACGATCGCGGCAACTGGGTGAAGATCCCGCAGCTGGGTCGCGTCATTATTGGCGATCGCGTGGAGATCGGCGCCTGCACCACAATTGACCGCGGCGCGCTGGACGATACCGTGATTGGCAACGGCGTTATCATCGATAACCAGTGCCAGATTGCACATAACGTGGTGATTGGCGACAATACCGCGGTTGCCGGCGGCGTTATCATGGCAGGCAGCCTGAAAATCGGCCGCTACTGCATGATTGGCGGCGCCAGCGTGATTAACGGCCATATGGAAATCTGCGATAAGGTCACCGTCACGGGGATGGGGATGGTGATGCGTCCTATCAGCGAACCTGGCGTATACTCCTCCGGTATTCCGCTGCAGCCGAACAAGGCGTGGCGTAAAACCGCTGCGCTGGTGATGAATATTGACGAGATGAGCAAGCGCCTGAAAGCGATTGAGCGCAAGGTTAATCAACAAGACTAATTCATCATTTGGTCACATGACATTTCCGGCCTGTTGCATTCGCTAAAAGATTGCCGCAGGCCGTGTTATTATTGCTTTTTAGTACATTTAGACAGGAAGAGTATTTTGACTACTGACACTCATACTCTGCACATTGAAGAGATTCTGGAACTTCTGCCTCACCGTTACCCGTTCCTGCTGGTAGATCGCGTGCTGGATTTTGAAGAAGGTCGTTTTCTGCGCGCAGTAAAAAATGTTTCTGTAAACGAGCCGTTTTTCCAGGGGCATTTCCCTGGTAAGCCGATTTTGCCGGGCGTCCTGATTCTGGAAGCAATGGCGCAGGCCACCGGGATTCTGGCATTCAAAAGCGTTGGAAAACTGGAACCAGGCGAGCTGTATTACTTCGCGGGCATCGATGAAGCACGTTTCAAACGCCCGGTAGTACCAGGCGATCAGATGATTATGGAAGTCACTTTCGAGAAAACCCGCCGCGGCCTGACCCGTTTCAAAGGCGTTGCGCTGGTTGACGGTAAAGTGGTTTGCGAAGCGACGATGATGTGTGCGCGTAGCCGGGAGGCCTGATACGTGATTGATAAAACCGCTTTTGTTCATCCTACCGCCATTGTAGAAGAAGGCGCCGTGATTGGCGCTAACGTCCACATTGGTCCGTTTTGTATTGTTGGCGCCAACGTCGAAATCGGCGAAGGCACCGTACTGAAGTCTCACGTTGTCGTTAATGGCCACACCAAAATCGGCCGTGACAATGAGATCTATCAGTTCGCTTCCATCGGCGAAGTTAACCAGGATCTGAAATATGCTGGCGAACCGACCCGGGTGGAAATTGGCGATCGCAACCGCATTCGCGAAAGCGTCACCATTCATCGCGGCACAGTACAGGGCGGTGGATTAACAAAGGTGGGCAACGATAACCTGCTGATGATCAACGCCCACGTGGCGCACGATTGTACGCTTGGCGATCGCTGCATCCTGGCCAATAACGCGACGCTCGCAGGCCATGTTTCGCTGGATGATTATGTCATTATCGGCGGCATGACCGCGGTGCACCAGTTCTGCGTCATTGGCTCACATGTTATGGTTGGCGGCTGCTCCGGCGTGGCGCAGGACGTTCCGCCGTTCGTGATTGCCCAGGGCAACCATGCTACGCCATTCGGCGTCAATATCGAAGGCCTGAAACGCCGCGGCTTCAGCCGGGAAGCGATTACCGCGATCCGCAACGCGTATAAACTGCTGTACCGCAGCGGCAAGACGCTGGAAGAAGCCAAGCCGGAGATCGCCGAACTGGCGACTCAGCATCCTGAAGTCCAGCCGTTTGTCGATTTCTTCGCCCGCTCTACCCGCGGCTTGATTCGTTAATGACTGAACAGCGTCCCCTGACGATTGCCCTGGTCGCCGGAGAAACCTCCGGCGATATTCTTGGCGCCGGCCTCATCCGCGCCCTCAAAGCACGCATCCCGAATGCGCGCTTTGTCGGCGTGGCGGGACCGCTGATGCAGGCGGAAGGGTGTGAAGCCTGGTACGAAATGGAAGAGCTGGCGGTGATGGGTATTGTTGAAGTGCTCGGTCGCCTGCGTCGCTTACTCCATATTCGCGCCGATTTGACCTGCCGCTTCGGCGAGCTGCGTCCCGACGTCTTCGTCGGCATCGACGCCCCTGATTTCAATATTACCCTCGAAGGGAATCTGAAAAAGCAGGGCATCAAAACCATTCACTACGTCAGCCCGTCGGTCTGGGCCTGGCGACAAAAACGTGTTTTCAAAATCGGCAGATCCACCGATCTGGTGCTGGCCTTTCTGCCTTTCGAAAAAGCGTTTTATGACAAATTTAACGTTCCCTGCCGTTTTATCGGCCATACCATGGCGGATGCGATGCCGCTGGATCCTGACAAAGGCGCAGCGCGCGATCGGTTAGGGATCCCGCACGACGTGCGTTGCCTGGCGCTGTTGCCCGGCAGCCGCGGCGCAGAAGTCGAAATGCTCAGCGCGGACTTTCTGAAAACCGCTCAGCTTCTGCGGGCTAGCTATCCCGATCTGCAGGTGGTGGTGCCGCTGGTTAATGCCAAACGGCGGGAGCAGTTTGAGCGAATTAAAGCTGAAACGGCGCCGGATATGATCGTCCATATGCTGGACGGTCAGGCGCGCGATGCGATGATCGCCAGCGACGCCGCGCTGCTGGCCTCCGGGACGGCGGCGCTGGAGTGTATGCTGGCGAAATGCCCGATGGTGGTTGGCTATCGCATGAAGCCGTTCACCTTCTGGCTGGCGAAGCGGTTGGTTAAAACCGACTACGTCTCGTTGCCGAACCTGCTTGCCGGGCGCGAGCTGGTTAAAGAGCTGCTGCAGGATGAGTGCGAGCCTCAGGCGCTGGCTGCCGCTCTGCAGCCGCTGCTGGCCGATGGCAAAACCAGCCATGAGATGCATGAGACATTCCGCGCGCTGCATCAGCAGATCCGCTGCAACGCCGATGAGCAGGCGGCGGATGCCGTACTGGAGTTAGCAAAACAATGATGGAGTTCGTCTATCCGCATACCCATCTGGTTGCCGGCGTCGATGAGGTCGGGCGTGGCCCCCTGGTTGGCGCGGTGGTGACCGCGGCGGTGATCCTCGATCCGGCGAAGCCGATTGTGGGTCTGAATGATTCCAAAAAACTCAGCGAGAAGCGTCGTCTGGCGCTGTTCGATGAGATTAAAGAGAAAGCGCTGTGCTGGAGCCTGGGGCGCGCCGAGCCGCACGAAATCGATGAGCTGAATATCCTGCATGCCACTATGCTGGCGATGCAGCGCGCCGTCGCCGGCCTGAGCATTGTACCCGAGTTTGTTCTGATTGATGGCAATCGCTGCCCATCGCTACCGATGCCCTCCCTGGCAGTAGTCAAAGGCGACAGCCGGGTGGCAGAAATCAGCGCAGCGTCTATTCTGGCAAAAGTCACTCGTGACGCCGAAATGGCCACGCTGGACCTCGCATTTCCCCACTACGGATTTGCCCAGCATAAAGGCTATCCCACCGCTGTTCACCTGCAGAAGCTGCAGGAACACGGCGCAACAGAGCATCACCGGCGCAGTTTTGGCCCGGTGAAGCGTGCCCTGGGCCTGGCGTCCAACTAAGTCACCGGGATCTAAAGATGGCTGAACCACGTTTCGTACACCTGCGGGTGCACAGCGACTATTCCATGATCGATGGGCTGGCAAAGACCGGGCCGCTGGTCAAGAAGGCGGCCTCGCTTGGCATGCCAGCGCTGGCGATCACCGATTTCACCAATCTCTGCGGGCTGGTGAAGTTCTACGGGACGGGACACGGCGCGGGGATTAAGCCGATCGTCGGCGCCGATTTCCACGTGCAGTGCGACCTGCTCGGCGACGAATTTACCGAGCTGACCGTGCTGGCGGCGAATAACACCGGCTATCAGAACCTGACTCTGCTGATTTCCCGCGCCTATCAGCGCGGCTACGGCGCCCTGGGGCCGTGGATCGATCGCGACTGGCTGGTGGAACATCAGGAAGGGCTGATTCTGCTCTCCGGCGGCCGTAAAGGCGACGTCGGCGTCAGCCTGATCCGCGGCAACATGCCGCTGGTTGAGCAGTGCGTCGCCTTCTATGAAGAGCATTTCCCGGATCGCTATTTTCTGGAGCTGATCCGCACCGGTCGTCAGGATGAAGAGAGTTATCTTCATGCCGCCGTGGCGCTGGCGGAAGCGCGTGGTCTGCCGGTGGTGGCGACCAACGATGTCCGCTTCCTCGATACTGGCGATTTTGACGCCCATGAAATCCGCGTCGCTATTCACGACGGCTTCACCCTCGACGACCCGAAACGGCCGCGCAACTACTCGCCGCAGCAATATATGCGCAGCGAGGAAGAGATGTGCGAGCTGTTCGCCGATATTCCGGAAGCGCTGGCAAACAGCGTTGAAATTGCCAAGCGCTGTAACGTCACCGTGCGGCTTGGCGAATATTTCCTGCCGCAGTTCCCGACCGGTGATATGACCACGGAAGATTTCCTGGTGATGAAATCGAAAGAGGGTCTGGAGGAGCGGCTGGAATTCCTCTTCCCGGATCCGGAAGTGCGCGCGAAGCGCCGGCCGGAATACGACGAGCGTCTGGATATCGAGCTGCAGGTGATCAACCAGATGGGTTTCCCCGGCTACTTCCTGATCGTGATGGAGTTTATCCAGTGGTCGAAGGATAACGGCGTGCCGGTCGGCCCGGGCCGCGGTTCCGGCGCCGGCTCGCTGGTGGCCTACGCGCTGAAGATCACCGATCTTGACCCGCTGGAGTTCGACCTGCTGTTCGAACGTTTCCTCAACCCGGAACGTGTCTCGATGCCCGACTTCGACGTCGACTTCTGTATGGAGAAACGCGACCAGGTTATCGAGCACGTGGCGGATATGTATGGCCGCGACGCGGTATCGCAGATCATCACCTTCGGTACCATGGCGGCGAAGGCGGTCATCCGCGACGTGGGCCGCGTGCTGGGTCACCCGTACGGCTTTGTCGACCGCATCTCCAAGCTGGTGCCGCCCGATCCGGGCATGACGCTGGCGAAAGCCTTCGAGGCCGAGCCGCAACTGCCGGAGATCTACGAGGCGGACGAAGAAGTGAAAGCGCTGATCGACATGGCGCGTAAGCTGGAAGGGGTGACGCGAAACGCCGGTAAGCATGCGGGCGGCGTGGTTATCGCACCGACCAAGATCACCGACTTCGCCCCGCTGTATTGCGATGAGCAGGGGCTGCATCCGGTTACCCAGTTTGACAAGAACGACGTGGAATACGCCGGGCTGGTGAAATTCGACTTCCTCGGTCTGCGTACGCTCACTATCATTAACTGGGCGCTGGAGATGATTAATAAGCGCCGTGAGAAGAACGGCGAAGGGCCGCTGGATATCGCCGCCATCCCGCTGGATGACAAGAAAAGCTTTGACATGCTGCAGCGCTCGGAAACCACTGCGGTCTTCCAGCTTGAATCGCGCGGCATGAAAGATCTGATTAAACGCCTGCAGCCGGACTGCTTCGAAGATATGATCGCTCTGGTGGCCCTGTTCCGCCCGGGCCCGCTGCAGTCGGGGATGGTAGATAACTTTATCGACCGTAAGCACGGCCGAGAAGAGATCTCGTATCCGGACGTGCAGTGGCAGCATGAAAGCCTGAAACCGGTGCTGGAGCCGACCTACGGCATCATCCTGTATCAGGAACAGGTCATGCAGATTGCCCAAGTGCTGTCCGGGTATACCCTCGGCGGCGCGGATATGCTGCGTCGCGCGATGGGTAAGAAAAAGCCGGAGGAGATGGCCAAGCAGCGTTCTATCTTTGAGGATGGGGCGAAGAAAAACGGCATTGACGGCGAACTGGCGATGAAAATCTTTGACCTGGTGGAGAAATTCGCCGGTTACGGGTTTAACAAATCGCACTCCGCCGCGTACGCGCTGGTTTCTTACCAGACGCTATGGCTTAAGGCGCACTATCCGGCTGAGTTTATGGCGGCGGTAATGACCGCCGATATGGACAACACCGAGAAGGTCGTTGGCCTGGTGGACGAGTGCTGGCGGATGGGGCTGAAAATTTTGCCGCCGGATATTAACTCCGGCCTGTACCATTTCCACGTCAACGACGACGGCGAGATCGTCTACGGTATCGGCGCCATCAAGGGCGTCGGCGAAGGGCCGATCGAAGCGATCATTGAGGCGCGCAACAACGGCGGTTATTTCCGCGAGCTGTTCGACCTCTGCGCGCGGACCGATATTAAAAAGCTCAACCGTCGCGTGCTGGAAAAGCTGATTATGTCCGGGGCGTTCGATCGTCTCGGTCCGCACCGTGCGGCGCTGATGAATTCGCTGGGCGATGCGCTGAAAGCCGCCGACCAGCACGCCAAAGCCGAGGCCATCGGCCAGGCTGATATGTTCGGCGTACTGGCGGAAGAGCCTGAGCAGATTGAACAGTCCTACGCCAGCTGCCAGCCGTGGCCTGAGCAGGTGGTGCTGGATGGTGAAAGGGAGACCCTGGGGCTGTACCTGACCGGGCACCCGATTAACCAGTATCTGAAAGAGATTGAGCGCTACGTCGGCGGCGTGAGGCTCAAAGACATGCATCCGACCGATCGTGGAAAAGTGACCACGGCGGCGGGGCTGGTGATTGCGGCGCGGGTAATGGTCACCAAGCGCGGCAATCGTATCGGCATCTGTACCCTGGATGACCGTTCCGGGCGGCTGGAAGTGATGTTATTCACCGACGCGCTGGATAAATATCAGCAGTTGCTGGAAAAAGACCGCATACTTATCGTCAGCGGACAGGTCAGCTTTGATGACTTTAGCGGGGGGCTTAAAATGACCGCCCGTGAAGTCATGGACATTGACGAAGCCCGGGAAAAATATGCTCGCGGGCTTGCTATCTCGCTGACGGACAGGCAAATTGATGACCAGCTTTTAAACCGACTCCGTCAGTCTCTGGAACCCCACCGTTCGGGAACCATTCCAGTGCACCTCTACTATCAGAGGGCGGATGCACGCGCGCGGTTGCGTTTCGGCGCAACATGGCGCGTCTCTCCGAGCGATCGTTTACTCAACGATCTGCGTGGCCTTATCGGCTCGGAGCAGGTGGAACTGGAGTTTGACTAATACAGGAATACTATGAGTCTGAATTTCCTAGATTTTGAACAGCCGATTGCAGAGCTGGAAGCGAAAATCGATTCCCTGACTGCGGTAAGCCGTCAGGATGAGAAACTGGATATTAACATCGATGAAGAAGTGCATCGTCTGCGCGAGAAAAGCGTAGAGCTGACGCGCAAAATCTTCTCCGATCTCGGTGCATGGCAGGTTGCGCAACTGGCGCGCCACCCGCGCCGTCCTTACACCCTGGATTATGTCCGCCTGGCGTTCGACGAGTTTGACGAACTGGCCGGTGACCGTGCCTACGCTGACGATAAAGCGATTGTCGGCGGTATCGCGCGTCTTGATGGTCGTCCGGTGATGATCATTGGCCATCAGAAAGGTCGCGAAACCAAAGAAAAAATTCGTCGCAACTTTGGTATGCCGGCCCCGGAAGGCTACCGCAAAGCGCTGCGCCTGATGGAGATGGCTGAGCGGTTTAAAATGCCGATCATCACCTTCATCGACACCCCGGGCGCCTACCCGGGCGTTGGCGCGGAAGAGCGCGGCCAGTCGGAAGCGATCGCTCGCAATCTGCGTGAAATGTCGCGTCTGAGCGTGCCGGTGATCTGCACCGTGATCGGCGAAGGCGGCTCCGGCGGCGCGCTGGCTATCGGCGTGGGCGACAAGGTCAACATGCTGCAGTACAGCACCTATTCGGTGATTTCGCCGGAAGGCTGTGCCTCCATTCTGTGGAAGAGCGCGGATAAAGCGCCGCTGGCTGCGGAAGCGATGGGCATTATTGCCCCGCGTCTGAAAGAGCTGAAGCTGATCGATTCTATCGTTCCGGAACCGCTGGGCGGCGCCCACCGCAACCCGGAAGCGATGGCGGCAAACCTGAAAGCGCAGCTGCTGGCGGACCTGGCCGATCTCGATCTTCTCAGCGAAGAAGAGCTGCTTAACCGCCGCTATCAACGTCTGATGAGCTACGGTTACGCTTAACTTTTTCGTCAGGACTAAACACTAAGGGCCGGATTTTCCGGCCCTTTTTTTATGTGCGATGCGCCCGGGGGATTGCTATGATGCTTGACTTAGGTGAATACCAGGAGGAAAGCGTGAATATCATCGCCATCATGGGGCCTCACGGCGTCTATCACAAAGACGAGCCGATCAAAGAACTGGAAGCGGCGCTGCAGCGCCAGGGCTTTCAGACCATCTGGCCGCAAAACAGCGCCGACCTGCTGCAGTTTATCGAGCACAACCCGCGCATCTGCGGCGTGATCTTCGACTGGGATGAGTACAGCGTCGATCTGTGCAGCGATATCAATCAGCTCAATGAATATCTGCCTCTGTACGCCTTTATTAATGCCCACTCGACGATGGATGTCAGCAGTCAGGATCTGCGCATGACGCTGTGGTTCTTCGAATATGCGCTGGGACTCTCCGAAGAGATCGCCACCCGCATCGGGCAGTATACCCGCGAGTACCTGGACAATATCACCCCGCCGTTTACCCGCGCGCTGTTTAACTATGTGCAGGAGGGTAAATATACCTTTTGTACGCCGGGTCATATGGGCGGCAGCGCCTATCAGAAAAGCCCAGTGGGCTGCCTGTTCTATGACTTTTTTGGCGGGAATACGCTGAAGGCGGATGTCTCGATTTCGGTCACCGAGCTGGGCTCCCTGCTGGATCATACCGGCCCGCATCTGGAGGCGGAGGAGTATATCGCTCGCGCCTTTGGCGCCGAGCAAAGCTATATGGTGACCAACGGTACCTCAACGTCCAATAAAATTGTCGGCATGTACTCGGCGCCCGCCGGCAGCACGCTGCTGATTGACCGTAACTGTCACAAATCGCTGGCCCACCTGCTGATGATGAGCGATGTGGTTCCCCTGTGGCTGAAGCCGACCCGCAACGCGCTGGGGATCCTCGGCGGTATCCCCCGGCGCGAGTTTACCCGCGACAGTATTCAGCAGAAAGTGCGCGACACGGGCGGGGCGCAGTGGCCCGTGCATGCGGTGATCACCAACTCCACCTACGATGGCCTGCTCTACAACACCACCTGGCTTAAAGAGACGCTCGACGTCCCGTCGATCCATTTCGATTCCGCCTGGGTGCCGTATACCCATTTCCATCCGATATATCAGGGGAAAAGCGGCATGAGCGGTGAGCGGATCCCCGGTAAAGTCATCTTCGAGACGCAGTCGACGCATAAGATGCTGGCCGCGCTGTCGCAGGCCTCGTTGATCCACATTAAGGGCAACTATGATGAAGAGACCTTTAATGAAGCCTTTATGATGCATACCTCTACATCGCCGAGCTACCCCATCGTCGCGTCGATTGAGACCGCGGCGGCGATGCTGCGCGGTAACTCCGGTAAGCGCCTGATCCAGCGCTCCATTGAGCGGGCGCTGGACTTCCGTAAAGAGGTGCAGCGACTGCGCGAAGAGTCGGACGGCTGGTTCTTTGATATCTGGCAGCCGGAAGCGGTGGATAAAGCCGAGTGCTGGCCGGTAGCGCCGGGCGAAGACTGGCACGGTTTCAAGGATGCCGATGCGGATCATATGTATCTCGATCCGGTGAAGGTCACCATTCTGACGCCGGGCATGGACGAGCAGGGGAATATGGATGAAGAGGGGATCCCGGCGGCGCTGGTGGCGAAGTTCCTCGACGAGCGGGGCGTGGTGGTGGAGAAAACGGGCCCCTACAACCTGCTGTTCCTCTTTAGCATCGGTATCGATAAAACCCGGGCGATGGGGCTGCTGCGCGGCCTGACCGAATTTAAGCGTGCCTACGATCTCAATCTGCGGGTGAAGAATATGCTGCCGGATCTGTACGCCGAAGATCCCGACTTCTACCGCAATATGCGGATCCAGGATCTGGCGCAGGGGATCCACCGCTTGATCCGCCAGCACCAGCTGCCGCAGCTGATGCTCAGCGCCTTTGACGTCCTGCCGGAAATGAAAATGACGCCGCATCATGCCTGGCAGCGCCAGATCAAAGGTGAGGTGGAAACTATTGAACTGGAGAACCTGGTGGGCCGGATTTCGGCCAACATGATCCTCCCTTATCCGCCGGGGGTACCGCTGCTGATGCCAGGAGAGATGATCACGGAGGAGAGCCGGGCGGTGCTCGACTTCCTGCTGATGCTCTGCTCCATAGGACGTCATTACCCGGGGTTTGAGACCGATATTCACGGCGCGAAGCGCGATGAGGACGGCGTTTATCGGGTACGAGTCTTAAAAAATGACGAAAGGCTTGCGCGTTAACGGCGCGCACGAGTAACGTGGCTGGCTTAACAGAAGGAGTTTGACCATGCTGGGTTTGAAACGGGTTCACCATATTGCCATCATTGCGACCGACTACGCCCGCAGTAAAGCGTTCTATTGCGATACTCTGGGGTTTACGCTGCAAAGCGAGTTTTATCGCGCCGAGCGTGACTCCTGGAAAGGCGATCTGGCGCTCAACGGCGAGTATGTGATTGAGCTGTTCTCGTTCCCGTTTCCGCCGGCCCGCCCCAGTCGTCCGGAAGCCTGCGGGCTGCGTCATCTGGCCTTTAGCGTGGATGATATCGACGCTGCGGTAGCGCATTTGACTGCGCATGGCGTGGAGTGCGAAGCGATTCGCGTCGATCCCTTTACCGGTAAACGCTTTACCTTCTTTAGCGATCCGGACGACCTGCCGCTGGAAATATATCAGCAGTAAACCTTGCCAGCGCGACCCTGGTCCGGTAACGTGCCGGGCCATCACTTCTTGGTATCTTTGTGGTTATGACGGCTGACATTGCGCATACGCTTCATCCCCATCGCCAGCTGCTGGTGGCCTTCAGCGGCGGTCTGGACTCGACGGTTCTTCTGCATCAGCTGGTGCTGCTGCGGGAACAGGATCCCTCGCTGACGCTGCGGGCGGTACATGTTCACCACGGCCTTAGCGCCCACGCAGACGACTGGGTGGCGCACTGTCGGCAGATTTGCCAGCAGTGGCAGGTGCCGTTGGTGGTGCATCGCGTGACGTTAGCCCGGGGCGGCCTGGGCATCGAGGCCCATGCCCGTGCGGCGCGCTATCAGGCCTTTCAGGATACGCTCAATGCCGGCGAGGTGTTAGTGACCGCCCAGCACCAGGATGACCAGTGCGAAACGCTGCTGCTGGCGTTAAAACGCGGCAGCGGTCCTACTGGTCTGTCGGCGATGGCGCCATCCTCTGCCTTTGCCGACAGCCGACTACTGCGTCCTCTCCTCAATGAAACCCGCGAATCGCTACGCCAGTGGGCGCTCGCCCATCAGTTGTCGTGGATTGAAGATGAGAGTAATCAGGACGATACCTATGACCGCAACTTTCTGCGCCTGCGGGTGATCCCGCTGCTGCGCGAGCGCTGGCCGCACTTTAGCGAGGCCGTCGCCCGCAGCGCCAGCCTGTGCGCCGAGCAGGAGCAACTGCTGGACGAGATACTGGCGGCGGAGCTCGCGTCGCTGGTGGCCGAAGACGGGTCGCTGGCTATCGCACCACTGACGTCGATGAGTTCTCCCCGCCGCGCGGCGCTGCTGCGTCGCTGGCTCGCCGGGCAGCGGGCGCCGATGCCTGCCCGCGAGGTGCCGGAGCGCCTCTGGCACGAGGTGGCGCTGGCGCGGGAAGATGCCAGCCCCTGCCTGCGGTTGGGGGAATTTACCGTCCGTCGTTTTCAGCAGCGCTTGTACTGGGTGAGATATGTACCCGGGCAGGCGGATAGCGTCCAGCACTGGCCCGACTGGCGCAAGCCGCTGCGGCTGGCGGACGGTCTCGGCGAGCTGATGCTGCAGCCGGGCGGCAGGCTGCGCCCGCCCTCGGCGGATGAGCCGATCACCGTCCGCTTTCGCGCCAGCGGCAATCTGCATATCGTCGGGCGTCATGGCGGCCGTAAGCTAAAGAAGATCTGGCAGGAGCTGGGCGTTGCTCCGTGGCGACGAGACACCACGCCGCTGCTGTTTTACGGTGAAACGCCGATTGCCGCAGCGGACAATCTGTTTGTGACCCACGAAGGTGAAGTCAAAGACGGGGAAGGGGTCAGTCTGACATGGAGGAAAACGGGCGGTTAAGCCCGTTTTGATTCAGGATTCGCTCACCACCACGGTGCCGATTTCCGGGTGACTGAAGCTGGCGATTTTATCCAGGCGCAGCTCGCGGACGTTGCCGGCGAGTTCGACCACCAGATACTCGATATTTTTACGCGAGATTAGATCGCTGGCCTTCGCCTGCAGCTGTTCGCCATCCTTCAGCGCCAGCGTCAGCACCAGGTGATGCTGGCAGGCCAGCTCCAGGTTGTCGTAATCATCGCAGTTAATGGGTTGATAAGTATCATTCATTGACATAATCGCTCACCAGTAAGTTTGCTGCCGCATAAGCGGCCTTTTCCCTGACTGACTCCGAAAGGGCCTCATCCGCCGCAATCTCATTCAATACTTTCAACACGCAACCCAGCGCATCCGGGATATACCCTAAGTCTCCGCTGGCTATTTCCGCATACCGCTTGCGTATTAACTCACAATAGTGGTCCACATGCCCTCCTGTCAGCGTTCTGACTCAACCGTGGGATGCAAGTTTAAGCCTACGAAGATAAACTCTGTTTAGCAAGGGAACTATATCATAGTCATTTAAGCAATTTCAGCAGGATGAAACAGGTTGCTGCGATTGCTGACAGCCTTTTGCCGCCAGTTTCGCTACAATGTACGCCATTTTTTTCAGGAGTTTATTCATGGCGCTGAAAGCGACGATATATAAAGCCGCGGTGAATGTAGCCGATCTGGATCGCAACCAGTTTCTGGATGCTAACCTGACGCTGGCGCAGCACCCGTCGGAAACCCAGGAGCGCATGATGCTGCGCCTGCTGGCGTGGATCAAATATGCCGATGAACGGCTGCAGTTTACGCGCGGCCTCTCGTCAGACGACGAGCCGGAGCTGTGGCTGCTTAACGATCATCTCGGGGTTGATCTGTGGATCGAGCTGGGGCTGCCGGACGAGAAACGTATCAAGAAAGCCTGCTCGCGGGCGCAGGCGGTGGCGTTGTTCGCCTATAACAGCCGGGCGGCTGAAATCTGGTGGCAGCAAAATCAGAACAAGCTTGCGGCGTACCCGAAGCTGACCATCTGGTATCTTGATGATGCCCAGCTGGCGCAGCTTAGCGCTTTTGCCGACCGCACGATGACGCTGCAGGCCACGTTGCAGGAGGGGAGCATCTGGTTATCCGATGCTCAGAATAATCTGGAAATTCAGCTTACCGCCTGGCAAGCGCCGGCATGATTACTATCAGCCGCAGTGTGGCCATTGCTGATAACGAGATCACGCTGGAAGGTATTCGCGCCCAGGGGGCCGGGGGCCAGCACGTGAACAAAGCGTCGACCGCGATCCATCTGCGCTTCGATATTAAAGCCTCGAGCCTGCCGGCGTTTTACAAAGAGCGCCTGCTCGCCGCCAGCCATCACTTAATTTCTGCTGACGGTGTGGTTATCATTAAGGCTCAGGAATATCGCAGTCAGGAGATGAACCGCGAAGCGGCGATCGCCCGGCTGGTGGCCCTTATCAAAGAATTAACCGCAGTGCAAAAAAGTCGCCGGGAGACGCGACCGACTCGGGCATCCAAAGAGCGTCGCCTTGCTTCTAAGGCGCAAAAGTCCTCAGTCAAGGCGCTGCGTGGAAAAGTTCGCCAGTGAAGGCGTCGGCGAACGGGTGGAATGGATCATAAGGAAAGTAGAGTGAAGAAAATCATATTCTCCGTGATAGCGGCCTGTTCGCTGTTCGCGCTGTTTGGTTGTAACCATCGCGCCGAAAATGACACGGTTCAGCCGGCAGCGATGGAAGAGCTCAAACCGATGCAGCAAAGCTGGCGTGGGGTGCTGCCCTGCGCGGATTGCGAAGGCATCGACACCTCGCTGTTCCTGGAAAAAGACGGTACCTGGGTGATGAATGAGCACTACCAGGGCGCTGGTCGTGAACCATCTTCCTTTGCCTCTTACGGCACCTGGGCGCGTACAGCGGATAAGCTGGTACTGACCAACAGCAAGGGCGAAAAATCGTACTTTCGCGCGAAGGGCGACAAGCTGGAGATGCTCGACCGCAACGGGAGTCCCATTCAGTCTCCTCTCAACTATACCCTGGAGCCGGTGAAGGCCAGCCTGCCGACCACCCCGATGGCGATGCGTGGCATGTACTTCTATATGGCCGATGCGGCAACCTTTACTGATTGCGCGACCGGTAAACGCGTCGCGG
Organism: Klebsiella sp. JB_Kp031; assembly: GCF_040064295.1. Lineage (NCBI taxonomy): Bacteria > Pseudomonadati > Pseudomonadota > Gammaproteobacteria > Enterobacterales > Enterobacteriaceae > Klebsiella > Klebsiella sp. JB_Kp031. The sequence goes on along the minus strand of NZ_JBEAJW010000039.1, from coordinate 7,343 downwards.
TGGCGAACAATGCCCAGCTTGAGCGGGATTATGCCGCTGCCCGCGGCAATGATTCACGTCCGGTTCTGCTGGTGGTGGAAGGGCACTTTACCCTCGAGGCGAACCCGGATACCGGCGAAATGATGAAAACGCTGATGACGGATCAGGCCGGCAAATTTATTCCAGGGAAAGACTGCGGACACTGATTGTCCGGCTCCTGCCCGGGGAATGGGCAGGAGATACGCCTCAGCGGTAGCCGGCCAGCGGACTTCGTTCATGGTGGTTTTACCGTCCCCCTTTTCCACCAACCATAGCGCACGAATCATGAGCCTCATGACGGGTGGGAAAGGGCAAATCGTTCTTTTACTCCGCACCGGCCTTCGGTTTGTTCACCAGATACAGCGCGACGTGGCTCACGGAAGAGGGACTGAAGGCGCGGATCCCAAACGAAGTGACGCCGAGGCTGGAGAAGAAGAGCAGGTCGCCGGAACGTAGGTCGCTTTCGGCGATTTCGCGCAGTCCGCTGCCGGCAATCGAGCTTTGGCGCTGGAGGGGGACCGCCCATGGCAGTGAGCGGCTATCGGTCGCGGATGCGGAAGGGGCGTTGCGGCCGACGTCTACAGTGCAGGCGGTAGGCAGGAGCAGGGTGGAGGTCAGCAGCCCGCTGCTGAGAAGAGGTGCAGTCATGGGTACAGTCCTTGTAAAAAAAAGGCCCTGACATCCGTTCAGGGCCTTGGTTGGGTGATTAGCCTTTTATCGCTTTAACCAGATATTCCACAATATCCCCGGTCTTAATCAGCTGCTTCTCACCGTTGCGACGATACTTGTATTCGATATCGTCATTGTCGAGGTTACGATCGCCCAGCACGATGGTGTGCGGGATACCGATCAGCTCCATATCGGCGAACATCACGCCCGGACGCTCTTTACGATCGTCCATCAGCACTTCAATACCCTGGGCGCTCAGCTCGGCGTACAGTTTCTCCGCCAGCTCCTGCACACGGTAAGATTTGTGCATGTTCATCGGCAGGATCGCCACTTGGAACGGCGCAATCGCATCCGGCCAGACGATACCGCGATCGTCAAAGTTCTGCTCAATCGCCGCCGCCACTACGCGAGTGACCCCGATACCATAGCAACCCATCGTCAGGATCTGGTTGCGGCCATCTTCGCCCTGGACCGCGGCTTTCATCGCCTCGGAGTACTTCGTCCCCAGCTGGAAGATATGACCCACTTCGATACCGCGCTTGATAAGCAGGGTACCTTTGCCGTCCGGGCTCGGATCGCCGGCGACGACGTTACGGATGTCCGCGACTTCCGGCGTGGCGACATCGCGGTCCCAGTTGATGCCGAAGTAGTGTTTGCCATCGATGTTGGCGCCGGCGGCGAAATCGCTCATCACCGCCACAGTACGGTCGATAATCACCGGCACCGGCAGGTTCACCGGACCCAGGGAGCCCGGACCGGCTTTCACCAGGGCGCGGATCTCTTCTTCGGTGGCGAAGGTCAGCGGGCTGGCGACCTGCGGCAGTTTTTCCGCTTTCACTTCGTTCAGCTCGTGATCGCCGCGCACCAGCAGGGCAACCAGCGGGGAAGCGCTATCTTCAACCGCTTTCACCAGCAGGGTTTTCACGGTTTTTTCGATCGGCAGGTTGAACTGCTCAACCAGCTCGGCGATGGTTTTGGCGTTCGGCGTGTCGACCAGGGTCATCTCCTGGGTGGCGGCCGCGCGCGGCGTTTTCGGCGCAACGGCTTCCGCAAACTCGATGTTTGCCGCGTAGTCGGAGCTGTCGGAGAAGATCACATCGTCTTCGCCGCTCTGCGCCAGCACCTGGAATTCATGAGAGGCGCTGCCGCCGATAGAGCCGGTATCAGCCTGTACCGCGCGGAAGTCCAGTCCCATGCGGCTGAAGATTTTACTGTAAGCGGCGTACATCGCATCGTAGGTTTCCTGCAGCGATTCCTGCGAAGTATGGAAAGAGTACGCATCTTTCATCAGGAATTCGCGGGAGCGCATCACGCCGAAACGCGGACGCACTTCGTCGCGGAATTTGGTCTGGATCTGATAGAAGTTCAGCGGCAGCTGCTTATAGGAGTTCAGCTCGTTGCGGATCAGGTCGGTGATGACCTCTTCGTGGGTTGGACCGAGGACGAACGGACGATCGCCACGATCGGCAATGCGCAGCAGTTCCGGGCCGTACTGCTCCCAGCGACCGCTCTCCTGCCATAGTTCAGATGGCTGAACGACCGGCATTAACACCTCGATCGCACCGGCGTTGTTCATCTCTTCACGCACGATGTTTTCGACTTTTTTCAGGACGCGCACGCCGGTCGGCAGCCAGGTGTATAACCCGGAGGCCAGCTTGCGGATCATCCCGGCGCGCAGCATCAGCTGGTGGCTGATTACCTCGGCGTCGGCAGGTGTCTCCTTCAGAGTGGAGAGCAGATATTGGCTAGTACGCATGTTGTAACGGTTCCAGTTAAACGAGCGGAACAGGCTGGTTGCCCAGCCTGAAACAAAAAAAGTGGTTTAGTTTACCAGTGTGGCAAAGATGCCAAAAGAGAGGAAAATAAAATTAGCGCGCTTCGAGGGCAAAGACTTCAAAACCGGCGGCAGTCACCCGCCAGCGGACGTTGAAATCCAGCAGCCAGACGGCGTAATTTTTACCTGCCTCTTCTTCCTTACGGTAGGCCGGACGCGGATCCTGCGCCAGCACCTCTCGGATAAACGCCTTCAGATGCGGATAACGCTTCTCCAGATGCAAAAGCTGCGTTTCGACCTCGGCGGTAAAACTGACGACCTGATCCGCCTGCGGTGCCTGTTGCGCGTAGCTGGCGTGCGCGTTGGGCAGCGCTTCGGCAAACGGCAGATAGGGTTTGATGTCGACCACCGGCGTACCGTCGACGAGATCGAGGCTGCCGAGCTCCAGTATCACCTGCTCTTTCTGACAGCGAACGCCCTTCAGCTCAACCAGCGACATGCCAATGGGATTGGGGCGAAACGTGGAACGGGTGGCGAAGACGCCCATACGCGCGTTGCCCCCGAGACGGGGAGGGCGCACCGTCGGACGCCAGCCGCCTTCCATGGTCTGATGAAACACAAACAAGATCCACAGATGGCTGAAGCTTTCCAGACCACGCACGGCGTCGGCCTGGTTGTAGGGCGCGATCAGATGGAGTTCTCCGCCGCCGTGCTTGACCAGACCCGGCTGGCGAGGCACGGCAAACTTCTCTTTATACGGCGAGCGGATAACGCCTATCTGCGCGAACTGAAATGCACTCATTGCGCCGATACGTTAAGCGCCGAGCCCAGACAAACCGCCTGACGGTAGCAGCCTGGGGTACCGCTGGTCACTTCGCAGCGGTGCAGCAGGACAGCATTGGCTTTCATTCGTGCGGCATTAATCTGCAGGCGCTTGCGGGCGGTAGGGATATTCGGCGGAGAATCCTGATTCGAAGCCTGGCAGGACTCGCCAGACACTTCACCCAGATCGCGGAACGGTTTACCTACCAGCTCTGACGCATCGGTATAAATACGTACCGGCGCCGGACGGGTTGCGCGTGGTTTGGTCGGCTCCGATTTAACCGGAGGAGTTGCAGTGCTTTGAACAGGCTCGACGGGAGATCTGCTTAGCATGGAACAACCGCTTAACATGAGTGCTATCAAACAGACCGGTAAAGCACGCATAATATTTCCTCAATGAATAAAAAACAGGGCGTTATTGAATCAGGTGCTTGCATAAATGACAAGACGGGCGTGAAGCCCGTCCTGAATGATATTACGGTGAGAAAAGATTACCAGCCTTTCACTGCGCCGCCGTTAAAGATCTTGTTTGCTGCTTCGTAAACTTCATCGCTCTGGTAAGCCTGAACGAATTTTTTCACATTCTCAGCATCTTTATTGTCTTCACGCGCCACGATCAGGTTCACGTACGGCGACTCTTTCCCTTCAACAAAGATGCCGTCTTTCGCCGGGGTCAGGCCAATCTGGCTGGCGTAAGTGGTGTTGATAACGGCCAGCGCAATCTGCGCGTCGTCGAGAGAACGCGGCAGCTGCGGTGCTTCCAGTTCAACAATCTTCAGGTTTTTCGGGTTCTCGACGATATCCAGCGAGGTCGGCAGCAGGCCAACGCCGTCTTTGAGTTTGATCAGGCCCACCTGCTGCAGCAGCAGCAGAGAACGACCGAGGTTGGTCGGATCGTTAGGGACGGCGATCTGCGAGCCCGGCTGCAGTTCGTCCAGCGATTTGATTTTCTTCGAGTAACCCGCGATCGGGTAGACGAAGGTATTGCCGACAGCCACCAGCTTGTAGCCGCGGTCTTTAATCTGCTGGTCGAGGTACGGTTTATGCTGGAAGGCGTTGACGTCGATATCACCTTTGCTCAGCGCTTCGTTCGGCAGAACGTAATCGTTGAAGGTCACCAGCTCAACGTCAAGGCCATACTTCTCTTTTGCCACTTTCTGCGCGACTTCAGCGACCTGCTGCTCCGCCCCGACGATAACGCCGACTTTAATATGATTCGGATCTTTTTCATCCTGACCGCAACCCACCAGCGCCAGAGAACCGATTAACGCACCAACTGCCGCAAAGGTTTTGAAATTAAAGGCCATGTTATTTCCTTCCTGTAAGAATGAGTGTTGTCTGCCAATAACGTTATTTATGAGTCACAGCCCGGACGATGCGATCGCCAGAGAATTGAATTAAATAAACCAGAATAACCAGCAATACCAGTACGGTATTCATCACGGTGGCGTTGTAGCCGATATAGCCATACTGATAACCAATCTGCCCCAAACCGCCGGCGCCCACCGCGCCGCCCATGGCGGAATAGCCCACCAGGGTGATAAGAGTGATAGTGGCGGCGTTGACCAGACCCGGCAGCGCTTCAGGCAGCAGAACCTTACGCACGATCTGCAGCGGCGTAGCGCCCATTGCCCGGGAGGCTTCAATAAGGCCTGTCGGGATCTCCAGCAGCGCGTTCTCCACCATGCGAGCGATAAACGGCGCGGCGCCCACTGTCAACGGCACGATCGCCGCCTGCAGGCCGATTGAGGTGCCGACGATCACGCGGGTAAACGGGATCATCCAGACCAACAGGATAATGAACGGGATGGAGCGGAAAATGTTCACCAGCGCCGACAGCGTCCGGTACAGTTTAGCATTGGCGACGATTTGCCCCGGACGGGTCACGTACAGCAGCACGCCCACCGGCAGACCAAGGACAAAACCGAAGAAGCCGGAGACAAAGGTCATTGCCAGCGTTTCCCATACGCCGCGCAACAGCAGCCACATCATTGCCTCAGACATAACCCAATACCTCTACTTTTACATGATGTTCCTGCAGCCAGGCGATAGCCGCCTGAGTGTCTTCCTGTGTACCGTGCATTTCAGTCAGCATGATGCCGAACTTCACCCCGCCGGCATAATCCATCTGCGCGCTAATAATGTTGTTATTCACGTTGAAGCGACGCGCGGTTTCAGAAAGCAGCGGCGCATCGACGGAGTGGCCGGTAAATTCCATGCGCAGCATCGGTACGCTATCCGCTGTAGCGGTAGGTTTCAGGCGCGCCTGGTAGTCATCCGGAATATCCAGGTGCAGGGTCGACTGAATAAACTGCTGGGCCAGCGGCGTCTTCGGATGGGAGAAGACTTCGCTCACCGTGTCCTGCTCAATCAACTGGCCGTTGCTAATCACTGCCACGCAGTCGCAAATGCGTTTCACCACATCCATTTCGTGGGTGATCAGCAGGATGGTCAGCCCCAGACGACGGTTAATGTCTTTCAGCAGTTCGAGAATGGAACGGGTGGTGGCCGGATCCAGGGCGCTGGTGGCTTCATCGCACAGCAGTACCTTGGGGTTACTGGCCAGCGCGCGGGCAATGGCGACACGCTGTTTCTGACCGCCGGAGAGATTAGCCGGATAGCTGTCGTGCTTATCACCCAGGCCGACAAGATCCAGCAGCTCCGTCACGCGGCGTTTGATTTCTGCCTGTGGCGTGTTATCCAGCTCCAGAGGTAACGCCACGTTGCCGAAAACGGTGCGGGATGCCAGCAGGTTAAAATGCTGGAAAATCATGCCAATCTGACGGCGAGCGCGGGTTAGCTCTTTTTCCGACAGCGCAGTCAGCTCCTGACCGTCAACCTGTACGCTGCCCTCGGTCGGGCGCTCCAGCAGGTTAACGCAGCGAATCAGCGTACTTTTACCGGCGCCGGAGGCACCGATGACGCCGTAAATCTGTCCGGCAGGGACATGCAGGCTGACGTTATTCAGCGCCTGAATGCTGCGATTCCCCTGCTGGAACACTTTGGTGATATTGGAAAGTTTAATCATCAGTTATTTATTATCGTTTAGCCGTTTGCCGTGGCATTTTCTTCTGCCGTATCCAGGCGATGCCTGGCAATGAAATGGATGTTAAGGCATCCAGACGTCTAAATCAATCTGACTCTTTATAATGAGCACTTTCTTGCATGCGGAAACATGCGATACTAACGGCACTAGCCTTTTTCAGGAGCAAACCGGTGGCAAAGTCAGTACCCGCAATTTTTCTCGACCGTGACGGCACTATTAATGTCGATCATGGCTACGTCCACGAAATCGACAATTTTGAATTTATCGATGGCGTCATTGACGCAATGCGCGAACTAAAAGAGATGGGCTACGCGCTGGTGCTGGTCACTAACCAGTCCGGTATTGCTCGCGGTAAATTTACCGAAGCCCAGTTTGAAACGCTGACCGAATGGATGGACTGGTCCCTGGCAGACCGTGGCGTTGATCTGGACGGTATCTATTATTGCCCGCATCACCCGCAGGGTGCGGTTGAGGAGTACCGTCAGACCTGTGATTGCCGTAAACCGCATCCGGGGATGCTGATCTCCGCCCGCGATTATCTGCATATCGATATGGCCGCTTCCTATATGGTTGGGGACAAACTGGAAGATATGCAGGCTGCAGCGGCTGCTGATGTCGGTACTAAAGTGCTGGTGCGTACCGGTAAGCCTGTTACTGAAGAAGCGGAAAAAGCCGCGGACTGGGTGCTAAATAGCCTGACAGAGCTGCCGGCGGCGATTAAAAAGCAGCAAAAATAAGCGTTACGTATAAAAGATGAGCGGTTGAAATAAAATTGTATTTTTCCGCTTGTCATTCCCGGCGGGCTCCCTATAATGCGCCTCCATCGACACGGCGGATGTGAATCACTTCACACAAACAGCCAGTTCGGTTGAAGAGAAAAATCCTGAAAAACGGGTTGACTCTGAAAGAGGAAAGCGTAATATACTCCACCTCGCGACAGAGCGCTAAAGCGCGTCGCAACTGCTCTTTAACAATTTATCAGACAATCTGTGTGGGCACTCAAAGTGACATGGA